>CALKWG010000356.1 GCA_938004315.1 uncultured Spirochaetaceae bacterium | reverse complement strand
GCGACGATCTCCGCCTCCGACACCTTCTCGCAGCGGCAGACCATGTTGGCGTAGGCCGGGTCGGCCGCGGCCAGCTCGTCCACCTCGTAGGGCGAAAGGTCCTTGACGTGGGGGCGCTTGCCCACGAAGGGGTCGTAGTCGGGCTTCTCGCGGAGCTTCAGGCCCGCCTTCTTGAGGAGGTCCTTCACGTATTCGCCTATGGCGGGGCTGGCGGTGAGGCCCGGCGACTGGATGCCGGCGACCTGCACCAGGTCCGGGACGGCCTTGCTCATCTCGATGTAGAAGTCCTCTTCGAGCGTGGGGCGGAGGCCGGCGAAGCTCGTGATGACGTCGTATTCGGAGATCGCGGGGATCATGGTCCGCGCGCTGGAGAGTATCTTCTCCAGCTGGTCGCGGGTGGTGGCCAGGTCGGCCTTGTCGCCGACGGCCTCCGCGGTGGGGCCGATGAGCACGGTGCCCTCCACCGTGGGGATGACGAGCATGCCCTTGGACACGCTCGTGGGCACGGGGAAGACCACGCGGTCGGGCCGCGCCTTGGTCAGGCGGTCCAGGAGGTAGTATTCGCCCTTGCGCGGCTTGATCTTGAACTCCTCGGCCCCGAAGGTCGCTGAGACCTCGTCGGCGTAGAGCCCGGCGGCGTTGACCACGTAGCGCGCCTTCACGGCGCGGCCGTCCTCGGCGCGGACGGTCCACTCGTCGCCGGCGCGGGCCGCGGCCGCCACCTTGAAGTCGGTGAGTATCTCGACGCCGTTCTTCTTGGCGCTCTCGACCAGGGAGAAGACGAAGCGGTAGGGCTCGACGATGCCGCCGCCGGGCACCCAGAGGCCGCCTAGGACGTCGGGGTTCAGCTTGGGCTCCAGCTCCAGGATGCGCTCGCGCGAGCACATCTCGATGCCGATGACGCCGTTGTCCACGCCCTGCATGTAGAGCTGCTCGATGGCGCGCATCTCGTCCTCGTGCAGGGCGGCGACGACGATGCCGCAGCGCCTGAACGGGAAGTCCAGCTCCTGGCGGAGCCGGTCGAACATCATGGCGCCCTGGATCTCCAGCCGCGCCTTCAGGTACTTCTTGTTATGGTGGAAGCCGCCGTGCACGATGCCGGAATTGGCCTTGGATACGCCGAAGGAGACGTCAGCCTCCTTGTCCACGAGGACGACGTCCAGCTCGTAGGCCGACAGGCGCCTGGCTATGTTGGCGCCGCAGACGCCCGCGCCGATGATGCAGACGTCGTAGCGGGCCGATCCCTGTTTCATCA
>CALKWG010000355.1 GCA_938004315.1 uncultured Spirochaetaceae bacterium | reverse complement strand
GCTACGAGGTCGACGCTTAAGCCCCGTCGCCCGAAGGCGTCGAAGATCCTCGACAGGAAGCCTATGCCGCCGAGCATGCGCGGCGTGCGCACGGTCACGACGCTCACCGGCCCGCGCGAGGCCAGGGCGGTCACCTCGCGGCCGGAGCCCGAACCGTGGGCTATGGTGGTGAGGCGCCCGTCGGGGGCCATGCTGTTGCGTACCGTGACCGGGATGCCGCGCTCGACGGCCGGTAAGATCGTGGCCGGGTGCAGGACCTTGGCGCCGAAGGCGGCGAGCTCGGCCGCCTCGTCGTAGCCTAAGACCTCTACCGGCTCGGCGCCGCTTACGACGCGCGGGTCGCCCGAGAGTACGCCCTCAACGTCGGTCCAGATTTGTATCTCCGCGGCCGAGATCGCCGCCCCCAGGATACTGGCGGAGTAGTCGGAGCCGCCCCGGCCCAGGGTGGTCATATGGCCCTCGGCGTCGGAGCCTATGTAGCCCTGCGTCACCGCGATCTGGCCGGGCCCGACGAGCAGCGCTACGATGGCCTTGGCCAGCTCGGCCGTCGAGGCCTGGTCGGGGCGGGCCTTGCCGTGGCGGCCGTCCGTCCGGAGCGCCAGGCGGGCGTCGAGCCAGGGGACGCCCGCGTAGGCGGCGTAGACGGCGGTGGAGAGGAGCTCGCCGGTCCCCATGAGCCGGTCGCGACTGCGCTCGGGCAGGGCGCGAAGGAGGGCCGCACCCTCGATCAGGGCGCTTAAGCTTATGAACTCGGCTTCGAGCCGCGCGTTGAGCGCGGCCAGCTCTCGCTCCCGGCCCGCTTCGGCCAGGAGCTCGGCGGCTAAGGAGCGGTGGCGCGCGGCTAAGGCCTCGAGCTCGGCACGGGCGGCGGCGAGTTCGCCTTGAGACGCCAGGTTTCCCGCCCGCGCCAGGGCGTCGGTCACGCCCGAGAGGGCGGATAGGACGAGAAGGACGCCGCGGCCGCGTTGCCGCTCCGAGAGGGCGCGTACGCCTTTAAGCCGCTCGGCGTTGGCCACGGAGCTCCCGCCGAATTTCATCACGACGGGCCCGCGCGCGCCTTCGGCCGCCGCGCCGGGTTCGAGCCGCCCGTCCTTGCTCAGGTAGGGGCCGCTCATAAGTAGCCTCCGGCTAGGGCGAGCTCGGCGTTCAGGACAGAGCCGCCGGCGGCGCCGCGCTCGGCGTTATGGCCTAAGACGACCAACTTGGCGCCCAAGGCGGCGCAGGCCCTGATGCGCCCGAGCTGCAGGCTCAAGCCCTCGCCCTCCTCGACGTCCTTCCGCGGCTGAGGCCGATCGGCCTCTTGGCGCACGATCGCGAAGCGCTCGGGCGCGCTCGGGAGCTTAAGCTCGCCGTAGGCGGGCTTGAAGGCGGCGGCCGCCGCCGCGATCTCGGCGGGGCTCGGAGCGCCGCCGAGCCTGGCGCTGATGCAGATGGTATGGCCGTCCTGGACGGGCACGCGGTTGCATTGCGCCGAGATCGTGAATGAGGCCGGCAGGATTCGGGCGGCCGCGGGACTTTGTTGCCCGCCGGCGGCGGCGACGTAGCTACCGAGTATCTTCGCCGCCTCCTCCTCGACCTTCTCCTCTTCGCCCTTGATATAGGGGACGACGTTGCCTAGGGCGTCCAGGGCCGAGACGCCGGGGTAGCCGGCGCCGCTTAGGGCCTGCATGCTCACGAGCATGGCGAGCTCCAGGCCGAAGGCGCGGTGCAGGGGGCCTAAGGCGCCTAAGGCGACGGTCGTCGTGCAGTTGGGGTTGCATACGAGGGCGCCCGACCAGCCGCGCAGGCGTCGCTGCTCGGCGATGAGCGCCAGGTGATCGGGATTGAGCTCGGGCACCACGAGGGGGACGTCGGCCTCCATGCGGAAGGCGCTGGCGTTGCTGAACACCGCGCAGCCCGCCTGGGCGAAGGCCGGCTCGATCTCGCGGGCCGGGCCGGCGTCCAAGGCGGAGAAGACCACCTGGGCCCCGGCGGCTTCCGGAGTACAGGCGACCAGCGTCGCCTCGCCTAAGCCGGCGTAGGGCTCGCCGCCTAAGCGCCACTCGCAGGCTTCCGCGTAGCGCTTGCCGGCGCTCTTCTCGCTGGCGGCCAGGGCCGAGATCTCGAACCAGGGGTGGCGCGAAAGGCGCCTAACGAAGCGCTGGCCTACGACGCCGGTGGCGCCTAAGACGCTAACCTTGACGCGCCTCATGCCCGGCCTCCCGCGGAAGCCGCCGCGCTTGTCGCCCGCTCGGCCGAGTCGCCGGCTAGGAAATGCATGGCGATCGCGCGGTTCAGCTCGATGCCTGCGCCGAGCTCGGCCAGGCTCATGCGCTCGCAGGCGGCGTGGGCCAGGGCCGGCGAGCCGGGGCCGGCCAGGATCGCCGCCGCCTGCGGGGCCAAGGCGCGCAGGGCCGGCAGGTCAGAGCCGAAAGGCACGGCCGCCTGGGGCAGGCCCGGGATCAGGTCGAAGCGGTCCCAGGGCTCGTCGACGACGGTCTCTATCGACCCGCCCTCCGGGCGAGCCTCCTCGAGGGCGCGGCGCAGGCGGCCGCCGGGGACCGAGCGTACGCTGAGCTCAGCCCAGGCCTCGTCGGCCACGACGTTCACCGCCCGCCCGCCGCCGATGCGGCCCAGGTTCCAGTTCTCCGCGCCGAAGACCTCGTCCTTCGCCGCCTCGCAGGCTTCGACGGCGCGTATCCAGGCCATGAGCGAGGCGATGGCGTTCCTCCCGAGCTCGGGCATGGAGCCGTGCGCCGCCTTGCCTAAGCAGCGTAGGCGCGCCGAGTAGTAGGCGCGCTGCCCGCTCGCCAAGGCGCAGCCGGTGGGCTCGCCGTTCACGATCGCCAGGCAGGAGCCGCGCAGCTCCGCCAAGGAGCCCCGCGCGGGCGGCTCGGCGGCCGCCGCGGCGACGGCCGCGGCTGCCCCAGCCGAGTCCCCCTCCTCGCCGGCTACGCCGAGCCAGGCTATATCGCTATAACCGGCTTCCAAGAGGAGCTCGATGGCGCCGAGCTGGGCGGCGATCTGGCCCTTGGCGTCGACGGCGCCGCGGGCGGCCACGCCTTCGGCGTCGGCCCTGAGCGGCAGCTCGGGCGCGACCGTGTCGAGGTGGGTGGTGAAGAGGACGCGGGGCTTACCCCAGGAGAGGAGGACGTTCGCCCTCCCGGGCCCTACGGGCAGGAGGCGGAAGGCGGCGCCGAGGCGCTCCCCTTCGCGGTGCAGGGCGGGGGCGAGCAAGGCCTCGCTCCCGCCGGGGGTGGGCGTGGAACACAGCTCGGCTAAGAGGCCGAGGGCATGGCGTTCCACGGATTGAAGGCGCGGCATAGGTACCTCCAATCCGACGGAGATCCCTAAGAAACCGCGCGGACACCACCCTTGGTATACGGGCGGAGAATGCCCGTGGGGGTACGGCGATTCCGTTGGCACTCCGCGGGACCTGCGTCCCGCGACAGCCGCCGGGTATTAGCCCGGACGTCCAAGGCGGGCGCCGCTGCGGCGCCGGCCCTTCGGCGATCCTCCCCCTTCGTCAGGCCTCATAGCGGGCGCAGCGCCCTCGGCCTAAGTACTCATGGGGATCGCTCCTCCAATCGGATAATGGCGGATACTAGCGTCGATCGCCGGGGGAGGCAAGGGGGTTTTGCCTTAAAAATCGGGGTTATAGGCCTATAATCGCCTTAAATCGACGAAATTTAGCCCTCGGCGACCCAGCGGCCGCCCCGTAAGGCCAGGCCGCAATGCCCGCCCAAGGCCCGCGCCAGGCCCGAGGAGAGCTCTGCCGCGGCCGCCGCCACCTCCGCGGGGAGGCTTCCCGGCGTGGCCAAGCCGCTACCCAGTATGGTCTCGGCCAGGAGCTTGGCGGCTAAGAAGCGCTCGCCCTTCTGTACGGCCAGGCCTATCGGGCGCCTGAGGAGCCCCACGACCTCCCAGGTCGACTGCTCCGCCTGGCTGTAGCGGCCGGCGTCCTTGTCCTGGTCGGAGACCCGCAGCGGCAGCTTCTCGGCTATCTCGTCCAGGCGCGGGACGAGGGCGGCCAGGTCGAAGAGCCCCGTGGCGCAATTAAAGAGGATGCGTTCCCCGCCCGCCTCGAGCGCGGCGGCCTCCTGTTGCGATATGGCTTGGCCGAGGTCCCCCACGGTCATCGTGCCCCGCTCGTCGGCGACGAGGATGCCGCCCTTCACGTCCACGGCCGTCCGGTATGAGAAGTCGAAGGCCGCCTCGGCCCCCGTCAGCGCCGTCACCGCGAGGGAGGCGGCGTCCACCGAGTAGCCCACGTTGTCCACGTTGCCGATATAGGCGTAGCGGTAGCCGTCGGCCAGGAGCCCGCGATAGACCCCGGCCAGCACGCGGAAGCTCTGCCCGTGGCCGCCGGGTAACGCCAAGGCGGCGTCCGCCTTGCCCCAGGCTCGGTCGAAGATGCGCCGCGGGAGCCCTTCAGAGGAATGGGTGAGCGCCGCGATGAGCGGTTGCACCGCCGAGCGCGGCTTCGTCGGGTCGCTCCCCGCCTTTTCGATTAGGGGGGCCAGCCAGGGGTGGCGCCGGTACGCCTCGTAGGCCTCGGCCAGGGGCGCGTCGGTGCCGTCGCTGGTCATCTGAAAGAAGGGTAGGAGCGGCCGCGGCGGCTCGCCGTAGCGCTCGCGGTAGCAGAGGGCCTTACGCAGGGCCGAGCGCATCTTTAAGAGGAGGAAGCTCTCGCCGGGGCTGCCGTCGGGATTGATATAGGCTGGGGTAGCGCCTTTGGGTCGGTTCTCGCATAGCGGCGCCAGGCGTTCGAAGGGCTCCCGTATGGCCTCCCAGACCCCCGGACCCATACCTGCGTTCTTCTTGCGGTCGGCGTAACTCGTCGCCGAGCCGCCGTTCAAGACGCCCCAGGCCGTCACGGCGTAGAGCCGCTGGCCGAGCTCCTTAAGCGCCGCCCGGGCGTAGCGAGCGCCGCCGCCGGCCATAGGCTCCCCCTCGGGAAGCGCGACGCCCATGAGCGCCAGACGATCCTGCGCCGCCTTAAGCTCCGCCGCGTCGAGCGTAAGCGCCAGGGCGCCGTCCATGGC
>CALKWG010000354.1 GCA_938004315.1 uncultured Spirochaetaceae bacterium | reverse complement strand
CCGGCGCGTAGCCCTGGCCGCGCTGGCTAGGAAGGCGGCCGCGGAGCTGCGTTCGACGCGCGAGGGCTCGGCGGCGCTGGCCGCCGCCTACGCGCTGCAGTTCCTCGCGCTGGCGGCCAGGGCCCGCGCCGCTTGGGAGCCGCCCGAAGGCGTCTGGACGGTCGAGGACGCGAGGCGTTACGTGGACCAGCGCTACGCGGAGCGCTTCTCGGTCGAATTCTTCGTAACGCGCTGCGCCATGAACGCAACCGATTTCTCGCGCCGCTTCAAGGAGTCGGCCGGCTACCCGCTTTTCGAATACATCAACCGACAGCGCATCCGGCGCGCCTGCGCCCTCCTTAAGTCCAGCGACGAGCCGATCATCGACGTGGCGCTGGCGGTGGGTTACAACAACGTCTCCTTCTTCAACCGATACTTCTCACGCATCATGGGCCAGAACCCCCGGACATACCGCCGATCGGGCCGCGCATAGGATAGTGCCTGATCCGACGGACCCTTCCTTAGGATAGTGTAAGCGCCTCGCCCCGTACGGCCTTATTATTCTCCGTATGTTCGATTGCCTAGGGGGGATGCTATGGACGATGGAAGGTCGAATCTAGCGGAGGCCACGGAGGCCTTAACCGTAGAGCCGAGGATCATACTCGCCGACGGGCGGCTGAGCGCCGCGGAGCTCGCCTCGGCGAAGGGACGGGGGAGCCTAAGCATGGCGGCGTTCGAAGGCGGTAAGGCCTACCTAGAGCTCGGCGGCGTCGTGCTCGCCGAGGGCGCCGTGCGCCTCCGCGGCGGCCGCTACGCGTTCATAGCGTCGCGCGCGTACGCGAAGGAAGGGGAAGCGCGATGATTACCGGCGGTATCGACGACGCGCGCCTACGGGTGCAGGTCGTATTGGGCGAAGCTTCGCTCACCGTGAAGGAACTATCATCCCTGGCCAAGGGCTCCATCGTCGGCCTTGAGTCGATAGCCGGCGAGCCGGTCGATTTCGTCGCGGCGGGGCGGGCCGTTGCCAAGGGCGAGGTCGTGATCATAGACGAGAATTTCGGCATACGCATCACCGAGCTCTGCGGGGCGCCGAGATGAGCGCGGTCGGAAATCCGGCCGCCGCCTCGGCGGGCGCCGCGGCCGAAGGCTCGCTCCCGCGGATCGTCGGCCTGCGCATCCCCGAGGGGCGGAAGCCGCGCGTCAAGCTCTACGACTTCAAGCGGCCCGATAAATTCTCCAAAGAGCAGATCCGAACTATGGAGCTGGCCTCCGAGGAGTTCGCGCGGCTAGCCGCCGGCTCGCTCTCGGCGGAACTCCGCATGGCCTCGTCGCTCAGCCTGACCATGGTCGATCAGATGACCTACGGCGAGTTCCTGGCCGACAAGGCGGGGGCGGCGATCTACGCCTCGTTTAGCATGCCGCCCTTGCCCGGCCAAGCGCTCCTCTACCTGGACGCCTCCGCCGGGGACGCGGCGATAGAGCGGCTCTTCGGCGCTAAGCCCGAATCCTTGGCCGGCGGCGCGCCGACTACGGGCGCGGCCGCCCCCGACGGGATCACCGATATCGAGTACGCCTGCCTGGGGCGACCCCTGGGCGTGGCGCTGACCGAGCTCGGAACGGCCTGGGCCTTCGCCGAGCTCGGCGAGCCCGCGCTTTCCGCGATCGAAACCGAGGCCGCCGACTGCCGGCTCGTCCATCCGCTTGAGATGATCGTGCTCTGCGCCTTCGACCTGGCCCTCGGCGCGGCGCGCGGCAAGATGGAGATCGTCTATCCCTTCCTGCTCCTCGAGCCCATATTGGGTAAGCTCAGCGCGCGTTACGCGTATAGGCCTAAGCCCGGCGCCGAAGCCTTAGGCGGCGCGGCCTACGATATGCCGGCGAAGGCGGAGCTTTCACTGCGGGCGAAAGCGACGAGCCTAGGCGAATTGCGCCGGGCCCTGAGGCGGGGGGGGCGGATCCCGCTCCCGAGCTTGGACGAGGGGCGCGGTGAGCTCTACCTCGGCGGGGTCAGGGTGGCCGAGCTCAAGGGCCTTGGCCTTAAAGCCGGCGTTTGGGAAGCGGCGTTCGAAGCGACGGCGGGCGGCGAGCCCTCGACGTCGGGCGGCTCCGCCCCGGCCGCGGCGACCGAGGCGCGGGATCCGCTGGGCGGTTTTAAGGAGCTCGACGCGAGCCTCAGGACGGCCGTCGGGAGCCTAGTCGCCGAGATCCAAGCGCTCAAGGACGGACAACTCAGCCTAGCCGACCAGCTGATCTACGGCCAAGCCGACGCCGCCCGGGATGCTGGCCCCGCCAAGCCCTTCTCCCGCGCCTCCGCGTACGCTCCCGAAGCCCTGGCCTTGTTCTTGTCCGGCGAACGGGCGCAGCTACGCGCCTTGATACTCTCCTACCTGGATGACGAGGCGGCGGCGCGGCTCCTCTCGTCGCTCCCCGCCGAGGGCCGGGCGGAGACGGTGCGCCGCCTCGTCGAGCTCGACGGGGCCTCGCGCCAAGTCATAGAGACCGTAGAGCGGGTCCTCGACCGTAAGCTTCAGGCCATAGGCCGAGACGGCCCGCCTTCGGGCGGGACGGTCAAGGCCGCCGCCATACTCGGACTCGCCCCGCGGGCGGTGGAACGCGGCGTCGTCCAGGAGCTCGACGCGTCGGCGCCGGCCATCGCCGAAGAGATCAAGCGCTCGATGTTCGTCTTCGAGGACCTTATTCTCCTGGACGACGAGTCGATAGCCGCCGTGCTCGACGCCGTGGACGAGCGCGACCTGCTTAAGGCGATGAAGGCCATGGTCGCCGCCGAGCGCG
>CALKWG010000353.1 GCA_938004315.1 uncultured Spirochaetaceae bacterium | reverse complement strand
CTCGTCGTCGCCGGGCTTGACGAAGTACTGCATCTCCATCTGCTCGAACTCGCAGGTGCGGAAGATGAAGTTCTTGGTGACGATCTCGTTGCGGAAGGCCTTGCCCACCTGCGCGATGCCGAAGGGCACCTTCATGCGGTTGGACTGGACGATGTTCTTGTAGTTGACGTAGATGCCCTGGGCGGTCTCGGGCCTGAGGTAGATGAGGCCGGAGCCGTCGTCTACCGGGCCGATGTTGGTCTTGAACATCAGGTTGAACTTGCGGGTATCGGTCAGCTCGCCGCCGCAGTCGGGGCACTGCTTCTTGGCCAGCTTGTCCTGGTCGATCTGGTCGGCGCGGAAGCGGGACTTGCACTTCTTGCAGTCCACCAGGGGGTCGGAGAAGTTCTCCACGTGGCCGGAGGCCTCCCACACGCGCGGGTGCATGAGTATGGCGGCGTCCAGGCCGACGATATCGTCGTGGAGCTGGGTCATCTCCTTCCACCAGAAACGCTGGATGCGGTTCTTTAGCTCTATGCCCAGGGGACCGTAGTCCCAGGCCCCCGATTGCCCGCCGTAGATCTCCGACGACTGGAAGACGAAGCCCCTCCGCTTGGCCAGGGAGGTGATCTTCTCCATGCTCACGTCGCGCGTCTGTTCAGCCATGATGCTCTCCTTGCCCCCCGTGGCGCGGGGGGACTGCCCTGTACCCCCGCTATTACGCGCCCGCGCGGGCTCGTAAGCCGGCGAGAAGCCGAGGCGAGGGCCTCGAGGCTGGTATTGGTGTCGCCGCGGGGTACGGGAGCCGATGTCCCGGCCTGCGCGGCGCACGGGGAGTATAACAAGGCGGAGGGCCGGGCTACAAGCGATGGACTTCTAGCGATCCCGGCGCACCTCGAAGCTGCGTTCGAGTATGAGCTCTCCCCAGGAGCCCTTGACGGCTATCTTATACTTGCCCGGCTCGACGAAGCGGTAGGAAGGGAGCTCTACGACGCCGCCTAGCGGCAGGCGCACCTTCTCGCGGTGAAGCTCCTTGAGCGCGAAGGTCCGGGCGTCGATGACGTAGAGCTGGACGATGAAGTCGCCGGCCGCGCCGGTGTCGTTCGTCACGGCGAAGGCGAGCGACGCGCCGGGCTCCGTCGGGATGGCGTCCGCCACGATCGACTTAGCCTTACCGAGGGTCAGGGGGATATAGGATACGTTGTCGCTCGGGGCGGGCATCGTCGGCGCGGCGGGCGCCGAGCCGCTCGCCGACGAGGCCGCGGGCGAAGCGGTCGGGGGAGCGGCGGCGGCGGGCGCGCTCGCGGCAGGCGCGGCGGCCACGATCGAGCGAACGCCGATGATGCGGCTGCCCCAATAGCGGTCAGTTAGGGGGCTCTCGATCACGCCGGTCCTCGGCCCGTCTGAAACCGCGTGTATGACGCGGTTATCGCCGAGGTACAGGGCCACATGGCTGGCGCCTGAACCCACGGTATTGAAGACGACGATGTCGCCGGGCAAGGCGTCCTTGAGGGCGACGGCGCTCCCGACGCCGACGTAGCTCCTGGCGCTGCGCGGGAGCTCTATCCCGGCCGCCGCGCGGTAGACGTAGCGCACGAAACCGGAGCAGTCGAAGGCCGAGGGCGATTCGGCGCCGTACTTGTACGGGACCCCCTTGAAGCCGGCGGCTATCCTGAGCACGGCCGCGCGTATGTCCTGCACCGCGGCGGCCGATTGAGCGAACGCGGCGGAGGCGAAGATTAAGTACAGAGCCGCGAAGGCGATCGGAAGGAAGGGACGGGCGCGTATCATGTCTAGACTATAGTACGTGAGCGGGGCGATAACCAACTCGATAGGAAAGCGCCTCCCCTTCCACCGAGCCCCGTGCGCGCGCTAGTATGTCCCTTATGGAACGAGACCTGCTTAAAGAAGGGCTGACGCTCCTCCGCCTCGGCGACGACGGGCGGCTAGAAAGCGGCCTTCGAGCCTATATAGCCGCAATAGAGGAATGGAATCCGGCCTACGGCCTCGTCGGTGCCTATGGGGACGAACTCGTCATCAAGCATATCCTCGATAGCCTCGCGCCTTTGGCGACGCTGGACGTGCTGGCCGCCGAGGCCCTGGCCGCGCGCGGAACCGAGGCGACGAAGAGAGGCGAAGCCCTGAGCCTAGCGGACCTGGGCACCGGCGCGGGCCTACCTGGCATTCCGCTGGCCCTGGCCAAGCCGGGCTGGCGGGTATCGCTCGTAGACCGTATGACTAGGCGCATCAATTTCCTAAAAGCTATGCAGGAGAACCTGGGCCTTACGAACGCGGAGATCGTCGAGATGCAGGTAGAACACTACAAAGGCCGGCATGAACTCGTTACCTTCCGCGCCTTCAGGCCCTTCGAGCGCAAGCTCTTTAAGAGAGTTTTCGCCTCTTGCGCCCCCTGGGGCTACGTCGTCGCCTATAAGGGCAAGGCGGACAAGGCGAGCGCCGAGCTCGTCGAGATCGAAGGCCTATACCGGACGGCCAGGATAGAGCCCGTTTCGGTGCCCTTCCTAGACGACGAGCGCTGCCTAGTCATCTTGAGCCCGGCCCCGCGGGGCTAACAGGGTACCCTGCGGCCGCGCTCCCGTTAGGCCTTCGCCGCCAGCGGCTCGAGCAGGGCGACGATCTTCGTAAGCGGCGCGACGTCGTCGTCGTCGAACTGGGCGAGCTTATCGGCGTCGATATCGAGCACCGCGACGACGCGGCCGCCGGCGATGAGCGGGATGACGATCTCGCTCTTGGACCTTGAATCGCAGGCGATATGACCGGGGAAGGCCTCGACGTCGGGTACGACGACCGCCGCCTTGGAGCTCGCCGAGGCTAAGCACACGCCGCGCCCCTTGAGCACCTGGCAGGCTACCGCGCCCTGATAGGGTCCGACCTGCAGCTCGTCTGGCCCGGCTACGAAATAGAAGCCGGTCCAAAAGTGATGCTTGAGCTTGGCATGCAGGACGGCGGCGACCGTAGCCATGCCCGCTACGAGATTCGGGGACTTTTCCTTGATGAGCGGTTCAAGCTGGGCGAAGATGCGTTCGTATTGCCCGGCGCGGCGGTCGTCGACCATTTCGTACTCCTCGTTAGCTATGCCGGCGTAGCCCTCGGGCGCTACTCTCTTAAGAGCTGACCTTTCCAGTTGCTTACGCCGCCGAAATCGGACAGGTTGAGGTAGCCCATGGCCTTCAGCGTGTCCATAGCTATGCTCGAGCGCCTGCCCGTGCGGCAGTATACCACGATAGGTCTCGTTTTGTCGGGCTCCTTGAAGATGGAAGCGAGCTCATCGTAGGGCGTGAGCCTAGCGCCGGGTATATAGCCGCTACGGAACTCCTCGAAGGTTCTCACGTCGAGTATGAGGAGCTCGGTCGGATAGGCGGCCACTAGCCTGGTCAACTCATTATAGCTTAGGCGGGCGGGCAAGGCCTTGATATCCACGCCCGTCTGGGCGGCCGGCGGCTGACGGACGGGTTG
>CALKWG010000352.1 GCA_938004315.1 uncultured Spirochaetaceae bacterium | reverse complement strand
ACAGCCGTACCACGGGCGCGAACGAGGCCAGCGGATCATCGTCCGGCGGCATGGCGGACGCGGGCCGTCCGCTCATAGGCCGCGAAGCCTGGCCAGAGGCGCGGCGCGCCGCAGCGTCATAAGGAGGCTTTCGAGTTCCGCCTTCGTATAGGGTATCGCCGCCGCGGCCCAGGCGGGGTTAAGGACGGCGCCCGGACGGTACGCCTGGAGGACGACCGGGTCGCCCGGGCATACATGCGGCAGTAGAGCTTCCGCCTCGGCCGGTCCGAAGATACCAGGAGCGCAAGTTATACGAAATTCATACTCGCAGCCGAGTCCGCGCGTGATGGCGACGGATCGGAGCACGGCCTCGCCCAGCCCATCCGGGCGGCCGGGATCCGAGGCCAGCTCGCCGTAGCGATCGAAAGCGGTCTTGAGATCCAAGGCTATATAATCGGCGCGGACGGCGGCCAAGGCGTCGGGCATCGTGCCGTTCGTGTCGAGCTTGACCCGAACGCCCGTTTCGCGCGCCTGGGCGGCCATCGCCGGGAGCTCGGGCCTCAGGCAGGGCTCGCCGCCCGAGAAGACGAGGCCCGTAACGAGGCCGCGCCTCCTCCTCAGGTGGTCCAAGGCCGATTCCCAATCGCACAGATCAGGAAGCCCGGCTCCTAAGGCCAGCTCGGGATTATGGCAGTAGGGGCAGCGGAGGTTGCAACCGGGCAGGAAGGCGACCGAGGCGACCCGTCCCGGATAATCTATGAGGCTGGTCTTGAGCAGGGCGAGCTTCACGGAGCCTAGGCCAGGGCGGGCTCCGCTACCGGCGCCAGGGTAGCCTGCAGCTGCGCCCTGGTATAGCAGCGGGCCAGCTCCGCGTCGCCTTCGCCGAACAGAATCACGGTCGGCGTGGCCAGTACCTGATAGGCGGCGGCCTCGGCGAAGCCCTCGGCGTCGTCAACGTCGACGATGCGGCCCTCGAGCGGCCCCTCGGCCAGGTACTGCCACACGGGCGGGCAATTCGGGCAGCTACGCCTGGTGAACAAAAGGTATGAACGGGGCCTGCCGTCGGCCGCGACCGGCGGGACGTCGGCCCCGGCCGACGCGGCGTCGGCGCGGCTCGCCGCCGAGGACCTAGCCCCGGCGAAGGAGGCCCCGAGGCGATCGGCCGTAGGCAGGGAGTATTCCCTGCGGCGGCCGAATTCCTCGCGTTTGCCGGCGTTCCAGTTGCGGACCGAGCGGTAATAACCGACGATGCGGCTGTACACCTCGGTCGGGCTTCCCTCCGCCGTCACGAGCGCGGCCTTGAGCTCGGCCAGCCGGGCCTCCTTCGCCTTACGCAGTTCCATAGTTCCCCTCCCAGGTTTATATCAAATAACAAAATATGATAACTCGATCCGACCGCGCCGGGCGGCCGCCCCTCCGTCGTAGAGCCTAGGTCTCGGCGAGCTCTCGCTCCAGCACCGCTATCTCGTCGCGTATGCGGGCTTCCTTCTCGGCCTTGCACTTGGGGCAACGGAAGTGCTCGCCGGAGATATAGCCGTGCACCGGGCATACGGAGAAGGTCGGCGAGACCGTATAGTAGGGGATGCGGTAGCGGCCGGCCACGGCCCGCACCAGGTCGCGGACCGCGCGCCAATCCTCCACCGCCTCGCCTAGGAACATATGGAAGACCGTGCCGCCGGTATAGCGGCCCTGCAGTGACTCCTGGTGGTCCAGGGCGTCGAAGAGGTCCTCGGTGTACTCGGCGGGCAGCTGCGTCGAGTTGGTATAGTACGGCTCGTCGGCGCCGGCGGTGACGATCTCTGGGTAGCGGCCCTTGTCGTGCTTAGCCAGGCGGTACGAAGTGCTCTCGGCGGGCGTAGCCTCCAGGTTGAAGAGCTCGCCCGTGTCCTCCTGGAAGTCCGCCATGCGCTTCCTCAGGTGATCGAGCACCTCCTCGGCGAAGGCCTTGCCCTCGGGATCGGCGATGCCCTTGCCTAGGAAGTTCAGGCAGCATTCGTTCATGCCCACGAGTCCGATGGTATTGAAGTGGTTGTCGAAATTCTTCAAATAGCGCTTGCTGTAGGGGAAGAGCCCGCCTTCGAGGAGGCGCGAGCAGACCTTACGCTTGGTCGACAGGCTCTTGGCCGCCAGGTCCGTCAGGCGGTCTAGGCGCCTATAGAATTCGCCCTTGCCCTGCGACAGGTAGCCTATGCGCGGCAGGTTCAGCGTGACCACGCCGATGGAGCCGGTGAGCTCGTCGGAGCCGAAGAGGCCGCCGCCGCGCTTACGGAGCTCGCGCTTATCCAGCTGCAGGCGGCAGCACATGGAGCGCACGTCGCCGGGATCCAGGTCCGAGTTGATGAAGTTCTGGAAGTACGGCGTGCCGTACTTGGCGGTCATCTCGAAGAGCAGCCTGGCGTTCGGGCTGTCCCAGTCGAAGTCGCGGGTCAGGTTGTAGGTCGGGATGGGGTACTGGAAGCCGCGGCCGTCGGCGTCGCCGCCGAGCATGAGCTCGATGAAGACGCGGTTGACCGTATCCATCTGGGCCTGGCAGTCGCCGTAGGTGAAGCCCTGCTCGACGCCGCCGACCACGGCCGGCCTGTCGCGCAGGTCCGCCGGGCAGGTCCAGTCGAAGGTGACGTTGGTGAACGGCGCCTGGCTGCCCCAGCGGCTGGGCGTGTTCACGCCGAACATGAAGGACTGCACGCATTGCTTGACCTCGGCCTCGCTCATCGCGTCGGCCTTGACGAAGGGCGCCAGGTAGGTGTCGAAGCTGGAGAAGGCCTGGGCGCCGGCCCACTCGTTCTGCAGGATCCCCAGGAAGTTGACCATCTGCTGCACCAGGGTGGACAGGTGCTTGGCCGGGGCGCTCGTGATCTTGTCGGGGACGCCGCCTAGACCCTCGGCTATGAGCTGCCGCAGGGACCAGCCGGCGCAGTAGCCGGAGAACATCGATAGATCGTGTATATGGAAGTCGGCGTTGCGGTGCGCCTCGGCGATATCTTCCGTGTAAATATTTTTTAACCAATAATTAGCGGTTACGGTGCCCGAGTTGTGCAGTATAAGGCCGCCCAAAGAGTAGTTGACGTTGGCGTTCTCCTTGACGCGCCAGTCCACCTGGGCCAGGTATCCGTCCATGGTCGTGTTGATGTCCAGCATCAGGCGCTGGGCGTCGCGCACCGCCTCGCGCTTGGCGCGATAGAGGATGTAGGCGCGGGCGACCTCCGCCTCCTTGGCCTCGATCAAGGCCAGCTCGACCAGGTCCTGGATCTCCTCGATGGCCGGTATGGAGTTGGGGTGGCGGGCGGCCATCATGAGCCCTAGGCGCGCCTCGACCTCGGCGGTCAGGCGCTCCACCTTCTCCTTGTCGGAGACGCCCTTGACCGCGCGGAAGGCCTTGTCGACGGCCGACGCTATCCTGCCCCGGTCATAGGGCTCGACGGCGCCCGAGCGCTTGGCCACGAAGCGGCCGCCGCGCTCCTCGCTACCGAGGAACGCCCGCCATTCCGGAAAGACCTCCTGCTTGGCACCCATCGTCACTCACCCTCCCGCGCCGAAACGAGGCGCTCCACTTCTTGAATGAACTCGTCGAGGCTCTCGAATTTCCGGTAGACGCTGGCGAAACGTATATAGGCGACCTTATCCACGGCGTAGAGCTTATGCAGGGTCATCTCGCCGAGCATGGACGAAGGCAGCTCGTTGGCGCCCTTGCCGGCCATGGCCGCCTCGTCCTCGATCTCGTTCAAGATGTTCTCTATGGACATCTGGGAGATCGGCCGCTTCTCGAGGGCGCGCTGCAGGCCGCGCTCGAGCTTGGAACGGTCGAAGGGCTCGCGCCGGCCGTCGCGCTTGACGACCATGAGGGGCTTCTCCTCGATGCGCTCGTAACTGGTAAATCGGAAGCCGCAACCGAGGCATTCGCGACGGCGACGGATGCTCTCGCCGTTAGCCAAGGTGCGTGAATCTATGACCCTGTCGTCCATAGACAGGCAGTGGGGGCAGCGCATAAGAAAAAAGCCTCCGGTTTCAAAAATAGGCGTAGAAGCTCAGCGCTGTTGGTATACTTCTTGCAATGCAGGCTATACAAGGGCTTGTAGATGCTTCAGAATCGCCATACAGGATATAGTGCCGATTTCAACGACTGTCAATATAGATTCGAAAGCAAATGAAAAATCTTTTCGCCTCCGCGACCGCGGCGTAGTATACTTAGCCTCGGCGCCTTGTAGCGCCTGATACGAAAAGGAGGAAGGCGATGGCGTTATCTGACAACATCAAGCAGTTCGTCGAGCAGGGCATGGCGGCGTCCAAGGATATCCTAGGCAAGGTCGGCGACAAGGCGCAGCAATGGGGCGAGCTCGGCGTCATTAAGATGGAGATCATGCAGCTGAGGTCTCAGGCCCAGAAACTGACCGCGCGTCTCGGCGCCGAAGTCTACGAGCTGCTCGTCGAGAAGGGCCAGCAGAGCGTATCCAAGGAAAGCCCGGCCTTACGAGAAACCATCGCGCGCCTACAGGAGCTAGAGGCGGCCATCGAATCGAAGGAAGAGTCGTTTCGCCAAAAAGGCGGGAAGACCGAGGACTTAAAGGAAGAGTAATGGATCACGGCGGCGGCCTTAGCGACGGCGCCATGAGCCCCGGCGGCGGCCTTAGCGGCGGCGTATGACAGCCAAGGCCGCCGAGGGGTTTTAGGCCGACGCCTTGCGTAGCCTGGCCACATACAAGGGCCCGGCGCCGCCCGTCCTATCGGGGCTGAAAAAGACGCCGTGTTCGCTGCGCTCGGCGCCGCTCGCCAAGGCCGGGCGGCCGAGCGCGGCCGCGTAGCCCTCAAGCTCAAGGTCGGCGAGGAGGTCGAGCTCGGCCTCCCCGCCGTATTTTTTTAGGAGCCGCCCGAGCGGACCATCGTTCTCCGCAGGCGACAGGGCGCAAGTCGCGTACACGAGGCTCCCGCCTGGCTTGAGCATGAGGAAGCAACTCGAGAGTAGGGCCCACTGCCGTTGGGCCAGGGATTTGATACGCGCCGGGCTCCACTCTTCCAAGGCCTTGGCGCTTGAGAGGACGTGACGCTCGCTTGAACAGGGCGCGTCGAGGAGTATGGCCGAGAAGCGCCCGCGCTCGCTTAAGCGCCCGCCGGCCGCCGCCGCATCGAAACCGGCCACCTTGACGCGCCCGCGCTGGCCCGGCGGTAGATGCGCACCCAGGACGTCTGACAAGCGGCGCCGACGCTCGCTCGATAGCTCATTGGCCACGATAGCGGCGCCCCCGGCCAGGCGGCCGGCCAGCAAGAGGGTCTTGCCCCCGGGGGCGGCGCAGGCGTCCAAGACCTCGTCACCGGGCCTGAGCTCCGCTAGACGAAGGGCCAAGCCGGCGACCACCGAGGCCGCGTCCAAGCGATAACCGGCCATGAGCCCCACCGACCAATCGACCGCGTCGTTCGGCGAAAGGAGCGCGGCTTTTAGAATCGGCCAACGCGCCGTAAAGAGACGCGAGAAGTATTCGTTAAAATCGGCGCCGCCCATCCCCGTCCCCCTCAAAACCCATTATCACGATCGCGCGCCGTAGGTACAATACGGCCATGATCAAAGCCTTTATTTTCGACCTAGACGGCACCTTGGTAGACACCTTGAAGGACATAGCCGGCTTCATGAACGGCATACTGCGGGAGCGCGGCTGGCCTGAGCACCCGACGGAGGACTATAAGCGCATGGTCGGCCGCGGCTTCACCAAGCTCGTGCAGGCGGTGGCGCCGCAAGGCACGGCGTACGACTTTGCTGAGTTCTACGAGTACTGCTTTGCGCTCTATAAGGATTTAGGCCCCGGCCAGTCGACGCCCTACCCCGGCGCGATAGAAGCCCTGCGCGAGCTAGCCGGGCGCGGGGCGGGCCTGGCGGTACTGACCAATAAGCCCGACGACATCGCCCAACGGGTGATGACCGCCCTGTTCCCCGACATACCTTTCGGCTTCGTACGCGGGGGATTACCGGGTAAGCCCTTAAAGCCCGAGCCGGACGGCGCCTTAGAGGCCGCGGCGGCCCTGGGCGTCGCGCCCGCCGACTGCGCCTTCGTAGGCGACTCCGACGTGGATATGCTCACCGCCGTCGCTGCCGGCATGTTCGGCGTCGGCGCAGCCTGGGGCTTCCGCGACGAAGCCGAGCTCCTAGGCGCGGGCGCCCGCGTGATAGCGCGGTCCATGGCCGACATCCCGCCGCTCTACGGCCTTTGGCACGCGGGCGAAAAACAGCTATACTAATCCATACCTTGAAAACCGGAGGCCCTTCCTATGAACCATAACGATATCGTCGCGCGCGCCCATGATTACCTCTCTAAAGAGAGCGACCCCGCCTTCAAAGCCGAGGTCGAGAAGCTCCTGGCCGCGAACGACCTGAAGGAACTTGAAGACCGCTTCTATCGCGACCTCGAATTCGGCACCGGAGGCCTCCGCGGCGTCATAGGCGGCGGCTATAACCGCATGAACTCCTACGTGGTACGCCGCGCCACCCAAGGCATGTGCGACTACATCAAGGCCAGCGTGACGGGTAAGCCGCTGTCGGCCTGCGTCGCCTACGACTCCCGTCGCTATTCTGCCCAGTTCGCCCTGGATACCGCCCTCATTTTCGCCGCCAACGGCATCAAGGCCTACCTGTTCAGCGCCCTGCGCCCCACGCCGGAGCTTTCATACGCCATCCGCCTCCTGAAGGCCGATACCGGCGTCGTGGTCACCGCCAGCCACAACCCGCCGGCCTATAACGGCTACAAGGCCTACTGGAACGACGGCGCCCAGGTCATCGAGCCGCACGACGTCGGCATCATAGACAAGGTCAACGCGGTCAAGGAGATCAAGTACATCGATAAGGCCGAGGCCCTGGCCAAGGGCCTCCTCGTCATGATCGACAAGGAAGTGGACGAGCCCTACGTGGCCATGGTCAAATCCAAGCTCTTCAGGCCCGAGCTCTTCAAAGCCCTGGCCAAGGACGTGAAGCTCGTCTACACCCCGCTGCACGGCACCGGCGCCCTGCACTTCGAGCGCGTCATGGGCGAGCTCGGGCTCTCGGTGGCCACCGTGCCCGAGCAGCGCGAGCCCGACGGCAACTTCCCCACGGTCTCCTACCCCAACCCGGAGGAGGCCGCGGCCCTCAAGATGGCCATCGAGCTAGGCAAGAAGCTCAAGGCCGACGTGGTCATGGCCACCGACCCGGACGCCGACCGCTTAGGCATAGCCGTGCCCGACGGCAAGGGCGAGTACGCCCTGATCTCCGGCAACCAGCTGGGCGCCCTGCAGCTCGATTACATCCTTCTATCGCTCAAGGAGCTAGGCCGCATGCCCAAGCGCCCCGGCGCCATCCGTAGCATCGTCACCACCGCCCTACAGTCGCGCATAGCCGCGGCCTACGGCGCCGAGTCGCGCGAGTGCCTGACCGGCTTCAAATGGATAGCCGACGCCATGCGCCGCTTCGAGGAGGAGGGCATCGACTTCGTCTACGCCACCGAGGAGAGCTACGGCTACCTCGTGGAGACCGAGGTGCGCGACAAGGACGGCATCAGCGCCGCCGCCATGACCGCCGAGCTCACGCTCTACTGGCGCAGCAAGGGCAAGGGCCTCCTAGAGCGCTTAGAC
Source organism: uncultured Spirochaetaceae bacterium (assembly GCA_938004315.1). Classification (GTDB taxonomy): domain Bacteria; phylum Spirochaetota; class Spirochaetia; order Treponematales; family UBA12059; genus DAIPLR01. The sequence continues at coordinate 774 of CALKWG010000352.1, read as the reverse complement.
GAGCTCTACCTGGAGCACGGCTATCACGAAGAGCGCGGCATCAACAAGTATTTCGAGGGCCCCAAGGGCATGGACATCATGCGCGGCATCATGGAGGCCTACCGCAAGGACCAGCCCAAGGCCCTAGGCGGCGTCAAGGTCGTGCGCATACGCGACATCAAGACGGGCTTAGTCTGGGACGCCGCCGATCCGTCCACGGCCCGGCCGGCCGAGCTCCCCGCGAGCGACGTGATCCAGTGGTACCTGGAGGACGGTACCTTGGTGACCGTGCGCCCGAGCGGCACCGAGCCTAAGATCAAGTACTATATCCTGGCGCGCACCGAAGCCGGCGCCGGCGGCCTGGCCACGGCCAAGGCCGAAAGCGCCCGCAAGGTCGCCGCCATCGAGGCCGACATCAAGAAGGTCTTGGGTTGAGCGAGGGCTCCTCGCGCCCCGGCTGGCGCGGACGCGACCAAGCCTGGCGGGGCAGCCCGCCGGGCTCGCGCTTCGGAGGCTCGGGCTCGTCGGGCAACCATCGAGGCGGCCGATCGGGCGGCGCCGAGCGCCTCTCGGAGGCCGACCTGGAGGTACTCCGCGCCATCCTGGCCAAGGCCCGCTTCGTCGCCTTCGACTTCGAGACCACCGGCCTAGACGCCGCCTCGGATCGCGTCGTCGAAATCGGCGCCGTTGCCTTCGGCCTGGCCGAGCGGAACGGCTCCTGGGAGCTCGTGCCCGGCGGCCCGGCTGAAGCGCCGGCCTCCGCAAGCCGTGCCGCTTCGCCTTCGGCAGGCGCCG
>CALKWG010000351.1 GCA_938004315.1 uncultured Spirochaetaceae bacterium | reverse complement strand
AGCGAATAGTATTAGTAGGATTCCTGCTTATCGCCGCGTGCGTAAGCGCCTTCGCTATGGGCGGCGCCCAGCGCCCGTCGCGGAGCTCCGACGCATACTACACCGTCTATGCCGGCGAGGTAACGACCCTCAACTACCTCATCTCCGCCTCCGAGAACGAACACTTCATGTTCGCCAACGTCATAGACAACCTCGTCGAGTATGACAAGTACGGCGTCATGAAACCCTCGTTGGCCGAATCGTGGTCGGTCAGCGCCGACGGCCTGACCTGGACCTTCAAGCTCCGCCGCGGCGTACAATGGCAGACCTGGGACGGCAAGGACTACGCCGAGGTCACGGCCCAGGACTGGGTGGATGCGGCCCGCTACATCATGACCAAGGCCAACGCGTCCCAGACCGCCGATAGCATCTACGGCGTCATCAAGAACGGCGAGGCCTTCTGGGAAGGCAAGATCACCGACTTCAACCAGGTCGGCGTCAAGGCCGTCGATACCTATACCCTGCAGTATACCCTCGAGAGGCCGGTTCCCTACTTCCTCTCGATGCTCACCTACGTCACCTTCCTGCCTGTCAACGGCAAATTCCTGGCGGAGCAGGGCTCGCGCTTCGGGCAGGGCAACCAGAACCTGCTCTATAACGGCGCCTATATCATGAACGAGTTCGAGCCGCAGGTTACCCGCGTGCTGTCCAAGAACCCCAAGTACTGGGACGCGGCGAACGTGCTCATACCTAGGCTCGTCTATCGCTATAACCGCGAGGCCTCGACCCTCTCCCCCACGCTCTTCGAGCGCGGCGAGATCAGCTATACGGCGCTGCCCTCCGCCATCCTGGACACTTGGACCAAGGATCCGGCCAAGAAGGACATCGTCGTCCCGGCCCGCTTCAGCACCTACGCCTTCTTCTACGCGTTCAACTTCAACCCCAAGTTCCCCGCCGAATACGAGCCCGACAACTGGAAAGTCGCGGTTAATAACCTGGCGTTCCGCAAGGCCATGTTCCACGCCCTGGACCGCGTCGCCGCCCATACCACCTTCGATCCCTTCAATCCCAGGCGGCAGCTTTCGAACACCATCACGCCCTTCGGCTTCATCAGCCATGGCGGCGCCGACTACACCCAGAAGGGCAAGCTCGGCGTCTTCGCCAAGACCGATAGCTTCGACCGCGCGAAGGCCCTTGAGTTCAAGGCCGTCGCCATGCGCGAGCTGGCCGGCAAGGCTAAGTTCCCGGTCAAGGTCATGATGCCCTATAACGCCGGCTCGCCCGACTGGACCAACCGCGTCCAGGTCATCGAGCAGCAGATGGAGGGCGCCCTCGGCCGCGACTTCATCGATATAATCCCGGTCGCCTTCCCCGCCACCGGCTTCCTGGCCGCCACCCGCCGCGCCGGCAACTACGCCTTCCAGGAAGTGAACTGGGGCCCGGACTACGCCGACCCCGAGACCTACACCGACCCCTTCGTGATCGGCTCCAACTACAACTGGCCTGAGCTGGCGCTCGGCTATACCGAGTCCAACGGCAAGCCCAAGTACGAGAACATGGTCGACAAGGCTAAGGCCGAGCTCGTCGACATGAAGAAGCGCTACGAACTCTTCGCCGAGGCCGAGGCCTTCCTCATCGACCAGGCCTTCGTGATCCCCTACCGCGTCGGCGGCGGCGGCTACGAGGCCAGCCGGCTCGAGCCCTTCGCCTCTCCCTACGCCCCCTTCGGCCTCTCGGTGCTGAAGTTCAAGGGCCAGGTGGTCCTCCCAAGGCCCATCACCGCGGCCGAATACGCCCAGCTCGAGGCCGAATGGCAAAAGGCCCGCGCCGAGGCTCTGTCTAAGGCTAAGTAAAGCGACCTGGCTCAGGTCTATCGGCGCGGGGCCGCGGAGCCCCGCGCCGTTTTTAGGAAGCGAGGCCCGCGGCCTCGTACCGGCCGCCTCCGAGCGGCCTTTATGAGGGGGGGCCGTACGGCCATGACCGACCATGCTTAAATATTCGATCAAGCGGCTCCTGCAATCGCTGGTGACGCTTTTCATCGTCGTGACCGCCGTCTTCATGCTCATGCGGCTCCTGCCGGTAGAGGGCTACTTCGGCGACGCTTACGACAAGCTGACCGAGAGCCAGCGCGAGGCGATCCTGCAGAAGATGGGCCTCCTCGACCCCTGGTACGTCCAGATAGGTAATTTCTACGCGGGCTTACTCCGCGGCGAGCTCGGCGTCTCGTCGATCTATAGGCGCGACGTCCCGGTGCTCGAAGTCATCGCCCCGCGCGTGCCCTACTCGGTGCGCTTCGGGCTGGCCGCCACGGCCATGTCCATTTTCTTAGGGCTGGCCATGGGCATACACATGACCAGGCACAAAGGCCGGCTCTGGGATAAGACCTGGACCGCCTACATCGTCTTCGTCACCTCGGTCCCGTCCGCGGTGTACCTGCTCTTCGTGCAGCTCTACGGCACGAGCCTCTTCAAAGTGCCGCTCCTCTTCGATAAATACCGGCCATCCAGCTGGATACTGCCCGTCGTCTCCATCGCCGTCACCGGCATAGCCGGCTATGCGATGTGGATGCGGCGCTATATGGTCGACGAACTCAACAAGGATTATATAAAACTGGCCCGGGCCAAGGGCCTGTCCGATTCGGCCATTATGACTAGGCACGTCATGCGGAACGCCTACGTACCCATGGCTCAGTACCTGCCGGCGGCCATCCTGGCCACCATCTCCGGCTCCATCTACATAGAATCGCTCTATTCCATCCCCGGCATGGGAGGGCTCCTCGTCGACGTGATCCAAAGGCAGGACAACCCGCTCGTACAGGCCTTGTGCCTGATCTACTCGTCGGTGGGCATACTCGGCCTGTACCTAGGCGACCTACTCATGGCGGCCTTCGACCCGAGGATTCAGCTCGTTAAATCGGAGGGCGCGCGATGAGCGATGCGGCCAAGGCGACGGCGGACGCCCGTTTCGAATTCGCCGCCTACGACGCCGACGCCGGCGAACGCGGCGGCTACTCCAACTACTCATATTGGCGCAGCACGATCAACGTCTTCCTCAAGAACAAGACGGCGGTCTTCCTCCTCTTCGTACTCGGAGGCCTGCTCCTCTTCACCTTCATCCAACCTTTGATACCGGGACAGAAGAATCCCCTGGAGATCTTCATCGACCCGGCCACCGGCATCCAGTACCGCAACCAACGCCCGAGCGCCGAATTCTGGTTCGGTACCAACTCCATCGGCCAGGACCTCTGGGCGCGGATCTGGAGCGGCACCCGGACGAGCCTCCTCATCGGGCTCCTCGTCGGCGTCGTGGAGATGGTGATCGGCATAGCCTACGGCGCGCTCTGGGGCTACGCCCGGAAGCTCGACCGGGCCATGACCGAGATTTACAACGTCCTTAACAACATCCCCACGACCATCGTACTCATGCTCCTGGCCTATATCCTGAAGCCCAGCTTCTGGACCATGGTCATAGCGATGTGCGCCACCGGCTGGATAGCCCTGGCGCGCTTCGTGCGCAACCAGATCGTCATCATCCGCGACCGGGAATACAACCTGGCCTCGCGCTGCCTGGGCACGCCCGCCGGCCGCATCGTCCAGCGGAACATCCTGCCCTACCTCGTATCGGTCATCATGCTCAAGACCGCCCTATCGATACCCGGCACCATAGGCTGGGAAGTTTTCTTAACGTATATAGGCCTCGGCCTGCCTTTAAGCATACCGTCCTTAGGTAACCTCGTGAACGAGGGCCGGCTCATCATGATGGCGCCCGAGCTCAGGTACCAGCTCATCTTCCCCACGATCGTGGTCTCGATCATCACGATATCGTTCTATATCCTCGGGAACGCGTTCTCCGACGCGTCCGACCCGCGGAACCACGTCTAGGAGGCGGCGAATGGGCACGAACGAATCGCTGCTATCCGTGCGCGACCTGGTGGTAAAATTTAACCTCCGTGGCCAGGTGCTTACCGCCATCCGCGGCGCGAGCCTCGACCTATACGAAGGCCAGACCCTGGCCATCGTGGGCGAGTCGGGTTCGGGTAAGAGCGTGTTTACCAAGAGCTTCCTCGGCATGCTCGACCAGAACGGCTGGGTGGACTCGGGCTCCATACTCTTCGAAGGCGTCGAGCTCTCGCGCTATAAGAGCCAGGAAGAGTGGCGCGCCGTTCGAGGCAAGAAGATCGCCATGGTCTTCCAGGACCCCATGACGGCCTTGAACCCGCTTAAGACCATAGGTAAGCAGATCGAGGAAGTGCTCGAACTGCACCACGGGCTTAAAGGCCTCCACGCCGCCAAGGCCGCCGCCGAGATGCTCGGACGCGTAGGCATCTCCGATCCGGAGGCCAGGGCCAAGCAATATCCCCACGAGTTCTCCGGCGGCATGCGCCAGCGCGTCGTCATAGCCATCGCCATGGCCTGCAAGCCGCGCATCCTCATCTGCGACGAGCCGACCACCGCGCTCGACGTGACCATCCAGGCCCAGATCCTGGACTTGATACGCGCCCTGCAGAAGGACTTCGGCTTCACGACGATCTATATCACCCACGACCTGGGCGTCGTGGCCAACGTAGCCGACCGCGTCGCCGTGATGTACGCCGGCCAGATCGTGGAGCAGGGCCTGGTCGAGGAGATTTTCTACGACCCCAGGCACCCCTACACCTGGGCGCTCCTGTCGTCCCTGCCCCAGCTCGGCGTCAAGCACGAGCCCCTCTACGCCATCAAGGGTACGCCCCCGAACCTGTTCAAGCCCATTAAGGGCGACGCCTTCGCGCCGCGCAACCCTAAGGCCTTGAAGATAGACTTCGAGGAGGAGCCGCCTGAGTTCTTCGTAAGTCCCACCCACTCCGCCAGGACCTGGCTCCTGGACCCGCAGGCGCCGAAGCTGGAGCCGCCCGCCGCCATCCGCGCCCTGCGCGCGGCCTACGAAAGGAGCGAAGCGTGAGCGACTGGAACGAATCTGAGCCGCTCCTTAAGCTGGACGGCCTACGCGTCGAGTTCGGCGCCTCCAAGAAGAAGCGCTTCGCCGCCGTCAAGGGCGCGAGCTTCGAGATCATGCGCGGCGAGACCTTCGGCCTCGTAGGAGAGTCCGGCTCGGGCAAGACCACTATCGGGCGGGCTATCGTACGCATCAACGAGGCCACGAGCGGACGCATACTCTATAAGGGCCGCCAGATCAACGGCCGCATAAGCAAGGAGCTCGATCGCGAGGTCGTTCAGAAGATACAGATGATCTTCCAGGACCCCATGGCCTCGCTTAACGAGCGCGCCAAGGTCGATTATATCGTTTCAGAAGGATTATATAATATTAACGGCTTCTCGAGCGAGGAGGAACGCAAGGCCAAGGTGGAGAAAGCCCTGCTCGAGGTGGGGCTCCTGCCCGAATTCGCCAGCCGCTTCCCCCATGAATTCTCGGGCGGACAGCGCCAGCGCATCGGCATAGCCCGCGCGCTCATCATGGAGCCCGAGCTCCTGGTGGCCGACGAGCCGATCTCGGCCCTGGACGTATCGATACGAGCCCAGGTCCTGAACCTCCTAGCCGAGCTTCAGAAGCGCAAGGGCCTTACCTACCTCTTCATAGCCCACGACCTGTCGGTGGTCCGCTTCATCACCGACCGCATCGCGGTCATCCATAAGGGCGATATCGTGGAGCTCGCCCAGACCGAGGAGCTATTTAGGCGGCCCTTGCACCCGTACACCAAGGCGCTCCTCTCGGCCATACCCCTGCCCGATCCGCGGCTGGAGAAGAAGAAACGCATCGTTATCTACGACCCGTCATGTCACCGCTACGACGAGCGCGGCCCGAGTTGGCGCGAGGCCGCGCCGGGGCACTTCGTCCTGGCGGACGATCGCGAGCTAGCGGCCTACCGGGATGAAATAGCCCGCGCCGACGCCGCCGAAGGCGTATAGGGCGCTCGCGAGGAGGCCGAGCCAGAGGGCGGCCCAAAGGAGGCTCGCGATCGCCCGACTCCTACCGCTCGCGGCCGGGATGACGCGACTAGCGCCGTCCCGGCGCGCGACGAGGCCTGAGCGCAGGTCGGCGAAGAGCGAGGGGTCGGGCCGGCCGGCGGCCGACGCCTCGGCCCGATAGTCGGCGCCATCGGCGGGCGCGCC
>CALKWG010000350.1 GCA_938004315.1 uncultured Spirochaetaceae bacterium | reverse complement strand
GCCGTCGATCGTATAGTAATCCACCCCGTCTATGCGCTCGAAACGACTCTGGCTCATGTACTATCTCCGGGCTTTATAGCCAATTTCAAAAGTCGCTTACTTTTGAAATTGGCTTTGCGATTGCTTGCGTTTGCGGTGCAAATGCTGCGCCAAATCGCAGTTATTAAAGTAGCTCTTTCAAAACTCACTGAGTTTTGAAAGAGCCTCTTTATTCACAGATTACTGTACACGTATACAGTTGGCAATGCAAGGACTTTCTCCACTTCAAACCGCGACACCCCGGGGGCCGGGAACGGCATATTCGATCGGTTAACGGCTTGCGCGGCCGCGCGATGAGCGCCATGATACCAGGATGCCATCCGTAACAGCTCACCAAGAGGCGCGCATCGACCAAGCGGTCCGCCCCTCATGCCAACCCCGCCTCTTGAACGGCGGCGGGACGGGAATACTCCTCGTCCATGGTTTTACCGGCTATCCCGGCGAAATGTATTACCTCGGCGAGCGGCTGAACGAGGCCGGTTATACGGTCTCCATTCCGCGCCTGCCTGGCCACGGCAGCTCCGCCGCTGACTTCTTGTCGACCGGGGCCGCTGATTGGCTCAGGCGGGCGGCCGACGCCTACCTGGAGCTCGCCGGGCGCTGCTCTAAAGTCTACGTAGCGGGTCTCTCCATGGGCGGGGCTCTGGCCATACGGCTAGCCGTGCGCTATCCGGTAGCCGGGTGCATGCTCTACGCCCCGGCCGTCGCCATCGACAGCCCGCTCATGCCCTACATGCGCTTCATTCGCCTGCTCGCGCGTCGCGCGCCGAACCCGAATCCGCGCGAGGAAGAGGACGAGGACCGGCGTTACCTGGCCGAGGAGTATTGGCGTTGGCGCTATCCGAAGGCCTTAGCCGAGCTCTGGAAGCTGAGCGCAGCGGCCCGGCGCGAGCTTAAGGCCCTGCGTTGCGATACCCTCGTGATCGTCTCGGAGAAGGACCGCTCGGTACGGCTCGAAGCCGTCGAGCTTATCGAGCGGCGGGCCGTCGGGGCGAGGGTGCGGGCCGTGCGCCTTAAGGAAAGCGGGCATGTGATCGTAAACGACTGCGAACGGGAGACGGCGGCGCGCATAACGATAGAGTGGTTGGCGAGCCGCTAAGGGATCGGACCCGAGGCCGGCGCCGCGCCGTAGCGGAAAGGTTCCGTAGCGCCTAGGGCCTCGCCCTAAGGCGCGGATAAGAAAACCGCCCGCGTTACGCGCGCGGGCGGCTCGGGGGAATCCCTATAAGGAGGTTCCGGCCTGGCGCCCGGCTAAGGACGAACGCCCGCATTGAAACGGGACAAGCTACGCCCCGCCCCCGCCCGGCGCGCGCTCGCCCGCTTCCAAGCACAAGCATAGGCCTCCTGGCCGGGCTGTCAAGAGAGCCGCGCTTATTCGTTCGTCGGGGAGCGCCTTCCGAAGGCTTCTGAGGCCCGGATGATGAGGTAGAAGACGGCCAGGGTGCTGAAGACCCCGATAAGTCCCCCGAGGCTCACGAACGCGGCCTGCACGGTCGCGCCCGCCTCGCGCAAGCTCTGTACATCGATATTCATACCCTACCCCTTACCCGGCCACGAGCGGCACTAAGGCCAGAACCATGCCGCCGGCGATGATGGATCCCAACTGCCCCGAAACGTTGGCGCCTATGGCGTGCATGAGGATGATGTTGCCCCGTTCCTCCTCCGCGGCCATCTTCTGGATGACCCGCGCCGACATGGGGAAGGCCGAGATGCCGCAGGCGCCGATCATCGGATTGATCTTCTTATCTGTGGGCAGGAAGAGGTTAATGAGCTTGGCGAAGAGGACGCCGCCCGCCGTATCGAAGACGAAGGCGACCAGGCCCATCCCGAGTATCATCAGGGTGGTCACGTTCAGGAACTTGTCGGCCCGCATGCTCGAGCCGATGGTGATACCGAGGAGCAGGGTTACCAGATAGGCCAGCTCGTTCTGGGCCGTCTGGGATAGGCGCTCCAGGACGCCCGACTCGCGTATGAGGTTGCCGAACATGAGCGAGCCGACCAACGGGGCGGAGATGGGCGCCACGAAGCCGGCGACCAAGGTGACCGATATCGGGAAGAGTATCTTGAGCCAGCGCGGAACGCCGGTCTCGTGGTACGTCATGCGTATCGTCCGCTCGCGCTTGGTCGTGAGCATGCGTATGACCGGCGGCTGTATGAGCGGTACGAGGGCCATGTACGAGTATGCCGCCACCGATATGGGACCCAAATAGTCGCGGGCGAACTTGTTGGCCACATAGATGGCGGTCGGGCCGTCGGCCGCGCCGATGATGCCGATGGCGGCGGCGGCCTTAAGGTCGAAACCGAGTAGGGTGGCGATGATCATGGTGGCGAAGATGCCCAGCTGGGCCGCCGCGCCGAAGAAGATCATGGCCGGATTCTTAAAGAGGGGGCCGAAGTCTATCATCGCGCCCACCGCGATGAAGATGAGTATGGGGAAGAGCTCGTTAGCTATGCCGCCGTCATAGAGGACCTTGAGGAAGCCGGCCGCCCCCTCATGCTCCCAGACGACCGAGAGAGGCAGGTTCACCAGGATGGCGCCGAAGCCGATGGGAAGGAGGAGCATGGGCTCGTACTCCTTACGCACGGCGAGCCAAATGAGCGCCCCGCCGACGGCGAACATCACGAGCTCCCGCCAGCCCACGGCGCTGAAGCCAATAAACACGTCTTGCATATATTATGCCTTCCTTCGCGGGCGCATTGTACGCCGACGCCGCGCCCGAGGCAAGGCCGGAGCGATCGATACCCGGCGCTAAATCTCCGCCCTAGGACGCCGACAATATAGTCATGAGCCGCGAGAGGGAGCCCGAAGGCCCCGCGTCGGCGGCTCGATCCGAGGAGGAAAGCATGAAGACCTTCGCCATACGCAGCGCCGGCGAGGCGCCCTCGCTCCTTGAGCTGGTAAACGAGATCGAAGACGGCTACGTGGTGCGCATCGTGCGCCGCCGCGAGGATTGGGAAGACGTGACCGAGGAGTTCATGACCAAGGAGCTCTTCGATACCTGCATGAGGACCGGCTACATCGCCGAGCTCTCCGCGTAAGGATCGTTCTCCGCCCCTAGCTCGCCCGGATGCGAACGCTCCCGGGCGGGCTTCGCCCCCGCCGCGGGGCAAAGCCCTCTCGCCCGCTCTCGTCGGGTCCAGGCGCGCCGCTTCGCCGCCCCGGATTTTTCCCGCCCGCGCTTCCTAAATCCCCCGAGCCGTGCTATCGTGCCTTGTCCGAATCGCCGTTCATCGAGGTAGCTAGGTGTTCGATAAGAAAAGTTACGAGTCCTTCGTCAGGGGCGAGCGCGGGCGGGCGGCGCTAGACTCCCTGTACGGCGCGGCGGCCGAAGCCGCCGCCGCCCGCTGGCTGGCCCTGGGCGAGGAGTTCTTCGCCCGACCGGACGCCGGCCGAGCGCGCCTGATCGTCAGCCCCGGCCGCACCGAGCTCGGGGGCAACCATACCGACCACAATAGAGGCCGCGTGCTCTGCGCGGCGGTGCACCTGGATATCGTCGCGCTGGCCGAGGCGCGGCCCGACGGCCGCGCCGTCTTAGTCTCCCGCGGCTGGAAGCGCCCCTTCGAGGCCGATATAGGCCGCGCCGACGCGCCGGACGCCGAGCTTACGCGCTACGGCGAGCCGCGGCCCGCCGAATCGGGCCGCACCGAGGCCCTGCTCCGCGGCGTGGCCGCCGGCCTACGCTCGCGCGGCGCTAAGGCCGGCGGTTTCTACGCCCTGGCCGACTCCACCGTCCCGGCCGGCTCGGGGCTCTCGAGCTCGGCCGCCTTCGAGCTTATGGCCGGCCAGATTCAGAACGCGCTCTATAACGACGGCGCCGTCGCCGCCCCGGAGCTGGCCATCATCGGCCAGGAGGCCGAGAACCGCCATTTCGGCAAGCCCTGCGGCCTCATGGATCAGATGGCCAGCGCCCTAGGCGCCGTGAGCGCCATAGACTTCGGCGACCCGTCGGCCCCGCAATGGGAGCGGGTCGAGTTCGACCTGGAGGCCGCCGGCTATCGCCTGGCCATCGTGCACGCCGGCGACAGCCACGCCGACCTGACCGACGACTACGCCGCCATCCCCGGCGAGATGCGCGCGGCCGCGGCGGTCCTCGGGCGACCGCACCTGCGCGGCGCGGGCGAGGGCGAGATCCTGGCCGCCGCCGGGCGCATCCGGGCGGCCGCGGGCGACCGCGCCCTGCTCCGCGCCCTGCACTTCGTAGCCGAAGACGCGCGAGCGGCGGCCATGGCGGCCGCCCTCAAGGCCGCCGACCTACGGGGCTACCTGGACCTCGTCCGGGCCTCGGGCGAGTCGTCGTGGCGGCTCCTGCAGAACGTAATCCCGCAGGGCGCGGCAGCGCGTCAGGCGGTAGCCTGCGCCGTCGAGCTTTCGTCGCGCTTCCTGGGCGCCGAAGGCGCGGCCCGGGTCCACGGCGGGGGCTTCGCCGGCACGATACAGGCCTACGTACCCGCGGACCGATCGGAGGCCTACGCGGCCTTCATGGAAGGCGTCCTGGGGGCGGGCTCCGTTCACTATGTCCATATTCGGCCCCGCGGGGCCTCGGAGGTACGCGATGTCTAAAACGAACGGCTTTAAACGCTACGTAGGCCTTACCTTCTTGATAGGTTTCGGCTTCTTCACCATGGGCCTCATGGACCCTCTCTACGACACCTACGTCCCGGCCTTCCTAGGCCGCTACATAGAGTCCAAGTCGCTCATCGGCCTCGTGATGACCTTGGACAACGCCCTGCAGCTGTTCCTTATACCGATAGTGGCGCTCTGGAGCGACCGGACGCGTACGCGCATAGGCCGGCGCATGCCCTTCATCATCACCATGCTCCCCGCCTCGGCCTTCTTCTTCGGGCTCATACCGTATTCGGCCGCCCTGTCCTTAGGCGCGCTCATAGCCGTCATCTTCTTCCTGAACATCTTTAAGACCAGCGTCCGCGGCCCCGTGGTGGCTCTCATGCCCGATACCATCCCCGGCGAATTCCGCTCCGAAGCCAACGGCGTCATCAACACCATGGGCGGCGTCGGCACGATACTCGGCACCCTCGTGTTGGCCAGGCTCATGGACGTGGACACGAAGCTCCCGATCCTGGGGCAGACCAAGGACCGCCTGCCCTTCCCGGTGGCCAGCCTCTTCGTGGTCCTGGCCGTCATCGTGCTCCTCCTCTTCGTGCGCGAGAAGAACCATGACCAGGCGGCCGCCGAGGAGCGCGTCCCTATCATGGCGTCGATCAAGCAGGTCGTGGCACAGAAGGATAAGAGCGTGCTCTACATCCTGGTCTCCATCTTCCTGTGGTTCATGGCCCACGAGGGCGTAAAGCCCTTCCTGGGGCTGTACGCGCGCGACGCCCTAGGCGCCAGCAGCGGCATGATGGCCCTGCCCCAAGGCGTGGCCGGCATATCCTACGCGCTGGCCGCCATTCCCATGGGCTATCTGGCCCACAAGTTGGGACGCCGCAAGGTGATTCGCTCGTCCCTCGTCGGGCTCGGCGTGATCACGGCGGTCTTCACGGCCTTCAGCCTCTTCGGGCCGAGCCTGGGCCTCAAAGGCGCGGGCGCCTTCTACGTCTTCATGGCTATGATGCTGGTCTACGGCGTCTTCTGGGGCTCGGTCGTCACCAACTCCTTCCCCATGCTCTGGCAGCTGTCCACCTTCGGCACCGTGGGCATCTTCACCGGCCTCTACTACACCTTCTCCCAGAGCGCCAGCATCCTGGCGCCGCCCATCACGGGCCTCATCATCGATATCACGAACCTCTTCAAGCCTGCGCCCGAATATCAGTATACGGGCATCTTCGCCTTCGCCTCGCTGTGCATGCTCGGCGCGCGAGCCGTCATGGCCAAGGTGAAGAAGGGCGAGCCGGGCGACGCCGCCTTGGCATCCGACTGAGCCCCGCGCGCGCCATGAACTACGCCCTGGTGCTCTCGGGCGGCGGCGCCCGCGGCCTGGCCCACATCGGGCTCATCCGCGAACTCGAACGCCGCGGCTACCCTAAGCCGGCCTTCGTGGCCGGCACCTCGATGGGCGCCATCGTAGGCGGGCTCTACGCCGCCGGCTGGTCGGGTGAACGCCTCGAGGCCTACGCCCTGGCCTTCGACGTCCGTCGCTACATGGAGAGCCCGGCCTTCAGGCTACCGGACTTCGCGCTCGGCCGCCTGTTCCAAGCCGGGGCGGCGGTCGGCTCGCTGGCCGGCAAGCGTCCCTTAGACTCGGGCTCGCGGGTGCTGTCCGAGCTCGAGCGCCTGTTCGAAGGCCGTTCGTTCGCCGACCTGACGATTCCCTTCGCCTGCATGGCGACGGATCTGGGCTCGGGCGAGCCGGTCAGGCTGGACTCGGGCTCGGTCGCCGCCGCGGTCCGGGCCAGCATGTCGGTCCCCGGCATCTTCGCACCGGTCCAAGCGGGCGACGCGTGGCTGGCCGACGGCGGGGTCGTGAGCAACCTGCCTTGCCTCGCCGCCCGCGCGCGCGGGTATCGGCGCATCCTAGCCTGCGACGTGACGCCCTTCGGCCGCGCCGCGCCTGAAAGCTTTCAGCCGGCCATAGGGGCTATGCAGCGCGCTTATGACGTCGCCGCCCACCGCGCCCAGGAGGCAGAGGAGCGACTGGCGAGCCTGATCGTCCCCGTTTCGGAGCCCTTCTCCGCCCTGGCCTTCGACCGGGCGGCCGAGATCATCGAGCTCGGCCGGCGCGCGGCTAAAGATGCGCCGCTCGAAGCCTTTTTCGCGCCCCTAGCTTCCCGAATACGAAGTATTTTTAGTAAGCTATCTCCATGGAACGACTCGGCGCCGCGATAGACGCGCTCATAGCCTCGTACGATAGCGACGGGGGCATTAACCACCGCAGCGGCAAGAACCTGCCCTCTAAAGAAGCCGTCCATGCCATCGTGGCGGACCTCGAGACCCTGGCCTTCCCCGGCTACCGGCAGGAAGACGGCATAGACGATACGACGATGCCCTACGTCATCGGCGAGCTGGCGCACCGCAGCGCCGGCGCCTTAGTGGTCGAGGTATCGAAGAGCCTTGAGTACCGCTATCGCATGGACGGCCTTTCAGGCTGCCCGGCGGCCTGCCACCTAGAGGCTAGAGAAGCCGTACAAGACTTCTTCGAGAGCCTACCGGCCATACGCCGCGTCCTTATGACCGACGTACAGGCCTGCTTCGACGGCGATCCGGCGGCCAAGTCCATCGAGGAGGTCATACTCTCCTACCCGGGCCTCGAGGCCGTGACGGTGCACCGCTTCGCCCATCGGCTATGGGAGCTCAAGGTGCCCCTGATACCCCGCATGATGAGCGAGTACGTGCACGCCAAGACCGGCATCGACATACACCCCGCGGCGAATATAGGCGAGCGTTTCTTCATCGACCACGGCACGGGGGTGGTCATAGGCGAGACCTCGGTCATAGGCCGCGGCGTCAAAATATACCAGGGCGTGACCCTGGGGGCCCTGAGCGTCAAGAAGCGAGAGGGCGACGTCAAGCGCCACCCCACCATCGAGGACGGGGTGACCATCTATTCCGGCGCCACGATCCTAGGCGGCGATACGGTCATAGGCGAAGGTAGCGTCGTCGGGGGCAACGTGTGGCTCACCGCCTCCCTGCCGCCCGGCTCCCGGGTCTACGTGCCGCAGGGCGACTTCATCGTAGCCTGCGGCGACGAGCCGCACGCTGCCGGCGAACGCCGCATGGGCGAGGGCTGTTAATTCCGCTTGAAGAGCTCGACGATGCCACCCGTATCTTTGGTGATGACGCGGGCGTAGGCCGCCTCCTCCTCTTCGAGCTCCAAGGCGGCCTGGCCGCCGAAGCGCTTGATGAGCACCTTGCCCGTGCGCGCGAAGAGGAAGACCTTCCTAGGCCGTACCCCCCCCACGTCCGAAGCGACGATCGGGATGCCCTCGGTCCGGAGGTAGTTGAAGGCGAAGTCGACGTTGTCCTTGGGTATGCGGGTTGGGCCGCCGGGTAGGTTCAGGACCGAGGCGCCGCCGAAGACCTTGGCCGACAGGTCGGCCTTGCGCGCGCCGCGCTTCATCATCTCGTTGTAGAGGAGCTCGATGGCGAACATGCCGTACTTGGCGCTCCGGCTACGCGCGATATCCGGGTCGTCCAGGCCTCCGGGCAGCATGAAGTGGTTGAGCCCCGCCATGCCGAGCCGGGCGTCGAAGAAGGCCACAGCCACGCAGGAGCCGAGCACGGTCGATATAATGAGGTCGTCGTCGCTGGCGTGGTACTCGCCCGGGTGGATGGTAACGATGTCTTTATCGAATTGGCTCAGCTTATGGGTGAACACGGCTTAAAACAGCGTGACTTCGCCGCTCTCCGCCGCCACGAGCTCTTCGGCGCCGCCGCCGAGCCCCGCGATGCGCGAGGCCGCCTGCTTATGGGCGTAGATGGTGAAGCGGTCGACGATTTCCTTCAGGCGCCGGTTGTGTATCGAGTCGGCCCCGAGGCCCTCGAGTCCGAAGCGCTCTCGTATATCGGCCGAGCGGCGATCGAGCTCGTCCCGCATACCCCTAAGCTCGTCGCAGATGTCGGCGATGCGCTCGGTCTGCTCGGTCGCCGCGCCTATGGATTGGGCGAAGCCGGCGGCGAAGGGCTCGAAGCCGGCCTCCGCGTCGCAGAGGGCCTGGCGCGAGCCTTCCATGCGCCTGAACTCGCCCTTCAGGCGCCCGAGCTCCCGCTCGAGCTCGCCCGCGGAGGCCTCCGCGCCGTTCAAGTACTCGCCGACGCCCGCGGTCAACGCCTTGGAGAAGCCGCGCGTCACCTCGCCGGCGGCGTCGATGTCCTTGGCCAGGCGCTCGGTAAGGTCCATCATGCCGCGCACCGTGTTGGCCACGATGGCGAGAGCCTTGTTGCGCGCGATCTCTATGCGCGAGGCGGTGACGATGTTCCGAAAGCGCCCGAGTATGGCGTTGACCGCCTTGAAACGTTCCGACAGCTGCTCGACGCTCTGGACGATGCGCGCGCTCCGCTGGCCGGCCTCCTCCTTGGCCTTGAGATAGGCCGCCGCCAGGCCGTCGAAATCGACCGCGTCGAAGCACATGGCGCTTCTGGCCGGCGAAAGCAGGCGCTTCCGGTCGAGCTCGCTCATGATGAGCCGTATCCGATCGAACTCGCGCCGGAAACGGTTCAGGCTCGCGTCGACCTGGCCGTGCACGTCGTCCAAGAGCGCAGCCGATAGCCGCGTGATCTCGCCTAAGAAGAGCTCCTCGTCGGTACCCTCCGCCTCGCCGCGCGGCGAATTCGCGGCCTCCTCGGCCGCGCCCAGGGAGAGGAGCACGTGGTCGAGCGATTGGCGGATGATGTCCTGCACCTGCACGCTCTGCATGATGTCCGAGACGGGGTTCCGCACGGCTTGCGCGTCGGCCGCCATGCCGCGTAGCCACTCGGCCGAGGCGTCGACGCTTGAGTCAAGCTCCTTCAGGCCGTGCTCCAGCGCGTCCTTAACGCCGCCGAAGAAGGCGGCCTGCCGATCGCCTAGCTCGCCTAAGGTGATGCGCAGGGTCGCTAGCTCCTGCATGAGGACGGCGCCCGAGCTCGACAGCTCGTTGGCCTGCACTATAGTCCGCGCCGAGAGGCGCTTGAGCTCGTCGGTGATCACGGAGAAGGCGCGGCCGGCGGCGCCGGATTTCAGGGCCACGGTCATGGCGTTGAGCGAGACGATCTCCATCTCCTCGGAGTCGTCGCGGATACGGTCGATGATGTCGTCTAAGCGCCCCAGGTGCTCTATGCTGTCGTCGATGCCCGAGAGGAAGGAAGCCTCGGCGGCCGATACCTTGGCGAAGAAGGCCCCTGCGTCCTCGACGAACTCCTTAGCCCGACGGGCGGCCAGCTCCCGGCTCGTGCCGGCGCGGTAGGCATGCATGATCGCGCGGATGGCGGCCTCCGCCGAGGCGGCGCTCTGGTCGATGCCGGCCTTCATGACCGGGAAGAGGGCGCCGAGCTTCAGGTAGATGGCCTCGGTACCGCGCTCTATGCGGCGTATGCCTTCGATGAACGTCGTAAGCGAAGCCTGGGCTGTATATGACATGGCTCAACTATACGACACGGGCCCCGCCCTCGCAAGGACGGAGCCCGCTATACCTCGGCCTAGGCCGCGAGCCTAGGCTTTTCGCTCGACGCGGTCGACGGGGAGGATGGATTCCTCGGTCTCGCCGTCGAAGAAGCGAGCCTTCTCCATCACCGGGGCGAAGGCGACTTCCTCGCCAATGCGGAAGTTGTGGTGGGGCGGCACGCGGGAGACGATCTGGTGCGAGCTGGTCTGCGCCCAGAGGTGGATCTCGGCGCCCAGGGGCTCCACGACGCTGATCTTGGTCTTGATCGAGTTGGCGCCCTTCTTCTCGTCGTAGGGCAGGTCCTCGGGGCGGATGCCCATGATGAGATCCTTGCCGACGTAGGCCTTGAGCGCGCCAAGGTGCTCGGCGGCGGGCTTCAGGCGGCAAGAGCCCTCGTCCAGGAAGATATCCCCGCCCTCGGAGACGACCTTGACCTTGACGAAGTTCATGGGCGGGCTGCCTATGAAGCCGGCCACGAATTTATTGATCGGGTGGTTGTAGAGGTAGAGCGGCGAGCCGATCTGCTGCACCAGGCCGTCCTTCATCACGACGATCTTATCGCCCATGGTCATGGCCTCGACCTGGTCATGGGTCACGTAGATCATGGTGGCTTGCAGGCGGTTATGCAACTCGATGATCTCGGCGCGCATCTGCACGCGGAGCTTGGCGTCCAGGTTGGAGAGGGGCTCGTCGAAAAGGAAGACCTTGGGATTGCGCACGATGGCGCGGCCCACGGCGACGCGCTGGCGCTGGCCGCCGGACAGCTGCTTGGGCTTGCGGTCCAGGTACTTTTCGATGTCCAGAATCTTGGCGGCCTCGCGGACGCGCTTGTCGATCTCGGCCTTGTCGAACTTGCGGATCTTCAGGCCGAAGGCCATGTTGTCGTACACGCTCATGTGGGGGTAGAGCGCGTAGTTCTGGAACACCATGGCGATGTTGCGGTCCTTGGGCGGGACGTCGTTCACCACGTCCTCGTCGATGACGATCTCGCCGCCGGAGATGTCCTCCAAGCCCGCGATCATGCGCAGGGTGGTGGACTTGCCGCAGCCCGAGGGGCCGACGAACACCACGAATTCCTTGTCTTCGATGGTGATGTTAACCTTGTCGACCGCCTTAACGTCGCCGTCGTAGATCTTGGTGACGTCCTTGAGAATCACTTTGGCCATCTGGCCCTCCTCGTAGAGGCTATATTATGGGGCCAGTGTACGGGCAAATTCGGGATCTGTCAAACGCGGAGCGGGGGCGACGGGAACGACGGTTCGACGCCGCGATCGGCGAGCGAGGCGGCCCAAGCGTAGGCCAGGACGCCGAAGGCTACACCGACGTTCAAGCTGCCCTTGGCGCCGAGCATAGGGATGCTGACGCGGCGGCCGCAGAGGGCCAAGGCCTCGGGCGAGACCCCGAGCTCCTCGGAGCCTAGGACGGCCAGGCCGCGCTCGGGGAACTCGAAGTCCGCGATCGGCTCGCCCCGGAGCTCCAAGGCGAAGACGGCGCCCTCGCCGAGCTCGTCCCGGGCCCGGCTTAGGGCTTCCAGGCCAGCCCGCCGCCAAGGCACGACCGCCGTCGCGCCCAAGGCGCTGCGCTCGGCTCGAGGGTGGGCCGGATCGGGCACGAAGCCCGAGAGGAGCAGCTCCTCGACGCCGAAGGCGTCGGCCGTGCGGAATATGGAGCCGACGTTGAAGGGAGAACGCAGGTCCTCGAGGTAGGCTCGCACGCCCGGGAATACGCGCCGACCGGCGGCCGAGATACCCAGGCCCAGGGGCTCCATGAAGTCCCAGTCGGCCGGCGAGACGCCTCCGTAGGCCTCGAGGCCGCGGCGCAGGACGTTGGCCAAGCGGGCGCCTTCGGCCGCGTCAGCGGGCGCGGGGCCGCCGGCGACGCGGCGCATGAGCGCCTTAAGCTCGTCAGAAAGGTACTCCATGGCCGAGAAGGCGGCGCAGTACTGCGCTATCCACGGCCAAAAGCTAGCGTCGCCTGCGCGGAATGCCCGCTCGGCCAGGTCGAGGGTGTTGGCCGCCTTACGCGCGGCGTGCTTTGGAGTCAACTTGAGGAGTTTGGTCACGGCTATCATGAAAGCTTCCTCGGGTCGGCGGCGGGAGCTTAATAGACCGTCTTAATGAAGTCGAAGACGTCGTCGACGGTCATGGCGCGCGGTAGGAAGTTCATGAAGTCGAAGCGCCGGGCCGTCTCCGCGGTCTCGACCAGGCGCTCGAGGCCGAGCTCGAAGTCCTTGAGCCGCGAGGGGATCTTGAGGACGCCGAGCCGGGTACGCAGGGACTCGACCGCGCGCGAAGCCTTGGTCGCCGCGTCCTCGGCGGGATCGAGCTCGCAGAAGAGCGGCGCGAGCTCGGCCGCCTTCTCAAGGCGGCTCCTCATCATCGACTCCATGAGGTAGGGGAGGAAGACGGCCGCCAGGTTAGCCTTAGGCACCTGCCAGCGGACGTCGATGGCGTAAGCCAACGCCGTACCTAGGCCGGGGGACGAGGCGGAGAGGCCGAGCCCGGAGAGGAAGAAGGCCCGCGCCGCGTCGGCCTTGGCCTGGGGGTCGTCGGGCCTGGCCATGATCGCGTCCAAGGCGCGCAGGTACAAGCGCACGGCTTCGAAGAGAGCCATGTCGGCCAGGAAGTTATCCTTGCCCGACATATAGCCCTCGACCGAGGCCATGAGGCCGTCGAGGAGCATGGCCGCCGCCGCCTTGGTCGAGGGCGCTCCTAAGAGATTGATGTCCAGGACGACGGCGGATTCTATGCCGCGCTGGGCCTGCAGGAAGGCGGCCTTGCCGTTCCTCGCGTCGCCGATGATGAGGCCCCCGGACATGATGAAGGGGTCGCGATAGCTCGTGGGGACGAGGATCAGGGGCAGGGGTTGGCGCTTAGGGGCGTCGCCGTCCAGCCAGGCGTCTATGGGGCGCAGGTCGGTCGCCAGGGCCGCTACGGCCTTGGCGGCGTGCAGGCAGCGTATGCCGCCTAAGCCGATGACCAGGGGAGCCCGCGATCCGCGGGCCAGGGCCAGGGCGTCCTCTACCGACGCTCCGGTGGGCCGGCCGCCGAACTCGTCGAAGGTGATGACCTTCACGCCGCGCGCCTCGAGCACCGAGACGAGCCTCTCGGCTCCCTTAGCCTCCTTGAGGCCGGGATCGGCCACGAGCAGGGCGCGGTCGACCGCGCCTTCGAGGAGCAGGGGTATCTTGAAGATCGCGTCGTGGCCTATGAAGCATTCGGCGGGCGCGTGGAACCTGAAATCAGCCATGGCGATGCACCTCTATCCGGTAAAAGAAAAGGCGGAAGCCGCCTTCCGCCCGTACGATTCGATAGGTCGCCCCGCTGAGCTTAGAGAAGCTGATCCAGGATGCGGTCGGCGGTGGCGGAGAGTATGGCGTCGTTGATGTAGTCCGGGTCGTTGATCTTGGCGCGCAGCTCGGCGATGCGGTCGGCCCGCTCGTCGGGGGCGGCCTTGGCCAGCTCGATGGCGGAGAAGAGCTCGGCCTTCTCGCGGGCTTCCGCGGACAGACTGACGGAATCGCTCCTGGACCCTCGGTCGACGCGGGCGGCGCCGCCGGTCCTCTTGGGCTGTATGGGGTCTATCGGGTTCAGTCTATCTATGGTCATCGGACAGCTCCTGCCTTTCTCTCATCAAGAATATCGGCACCCGCCTGAGATTAGTTTACGCTTTTTTCGCCCTCGTAGCAAGCATTTAGCGCCGGGGCCTTTTCTTGCCGGCCCGGCCCGCCCGCTGCCGCGCCCCGGCCTCCGATTCCGTCCCGTCGCCCGATGCTTGGTCGCCCTCGGCCGGCTCGTCGCGCCCCTCGCCGGCCGCCTCGTCGGCCCGCGCCAGCTCCCTGGCCTCTTTTTTAGAGAGCCCGGCGACCAGCACGGCCAGTTCGCCCTTGACCTCGCCCGCGGCCGCGTAGGATTGGCTAAGCTCCTCGGCGCTTCCCGCGCGTATATCCTCGTGCAGTTTCGTAAGCTCGCGGCCCACGCAGACGCGACGCGCGGGATCGACCGAGGCTACGTCGGCCAGGAGCCTGGCCACGCGGTGGGGGCTCTCGTACATCACGAAGGCTTCCTCGCGGGCCATGAGCTCGGCCACCCGGCTCCGGCGGCGTCCGGGCTTGGGCGAGGGGAAGCCGTCGAAGGTAAAGGCCTTGCAGTAGACGCCGGCGGCCGAGGCCAGGGCCGTGAGCGCGCTCGGGCCCGGTATGGGGACCACCCGATGGCCGGCCTCGCGGGCCATGGCGACGAGCATGACGCCGGGATCGCTTACGCCCGGCGTCCCGGCGTCCGAGCAATAGGCCACGTCCTTGCCCTCGTCGAGCAGCGCGACGACCCGGGCCGAACCGCGCTCCTCGTCGTAGGCGTAGCAGGCGACGAGCGGCTTCTTCAGGCCGAGGTGGTTTAGGAGCTTCAAGGTGTGGCGCGTGTCCTCGCAGGCGACGGTATGCACCTCGCCGAGCGTACGGACGGCGCGCAGGGTTATGTCTTCAAGGTTGCCGATGGGCGTCGCCACCATGTACAGGATCGCCATGCGGATCATTATGGGCGGCGGGCCGGCGGCTGTAAAGGGCGTTCGCCTCGCGATGGCTCGGCGGTCGCCTCATGAGATTCGGCGGCGACGGCGGGCCCGGGGCTATGCTATACTAGACGAATGATCGATCTCGCCTTCGTAGCCGCGCTCTCGGGCATAGCCGCCTTCCTACTTTGGCTCGTGTGGGCCTTGATCTACCGGCCGGCGGCGCGTCGGGCCGAGCGCGAACGCCCGCGCTTTAAGAGCGACGGCGAAGGCCAGGAGCGCGAGAAGGGCGTAGGCGTGCGGAGCTGCCCCGTCTGCGCCGAGAAGCTGGCGCCGGGCATGCTCGTGAAGTCCAAGCTCTACGGGCAGAAGGGCGCCGAGCGCATCATGCACGTCTACGGCTGCCCCTACTGCTTCCCCGATAACACCGAATACCAGCGGGCCTGCCCCGTCTGCCAGAAGGTCGTCCCGCGCGGCGGCTATCTCATAGCGCGCTATTTCGAGCGGGCCAACCGGCGGCACGTCCACGTGCTCGGCTGCTCAGGCTGCCGTAAAGGCTGAACGGCCCGCGGCCGACAAGCGGAGGCTGGCGTTAAAGGCTTTAGCCTCGATCGAGCGCGGCCAGGTACGATTCGCCTATCGCGCGGCCGCCGGCCGTGCGCCCCAGGCTGCGCTCGGGCCGCGACGGCCCGTGGTAATCGCTGCCGGCGCTGATTTTCAAGCCGAATTCCTTGCCCATGGCCTCTAGGCGCTCGCAGTCGACGACGCGGGCCGTAGGATGCCAGGCCTCGATCCCGTCTATGCCGAGCTCCTTCCATTCGGCCATGAGCGAGCGCATCCTCGTCCAGCTGACGAAGAGCGAGAGCGGATGGGCTACGAAAGCCAGGCCCCCCGACGAACGGATGGCCTTAAGCGCGCGCCCGAGGTCCAGGCAGGCTTTCTGGACGAACATGGGGCGGCCCTTAGCCAGGTAGCGGTCGAAGGCCTCTTGCTTAGAACGCACCACGCCCCGTCTAGCCATGAGCTCGGCGATATGCGGGCGGCCGATCATGCCGGTACCCTGCTCTTCCTTGAACGCGTCGTAGTCGAGCTCGAGCCCCAGCTCGGCCATGCGCTCGAAGACCGCTCGATTGCGATCATCGCGCGAACGCGCGAGCTCCTCCGCCGCCTCCCGCAAGGCTTCCCGGGGCTCGGCGAAGTCCAAGCCCAGGAGATGGAATTCGCCCGGCGCGAAGGCGATCTCGATTTCTATGCCGGCGACGAAACGCAGGCCCAGCCGCTCGGCCGCGGCGCGCGCCTCGTCCAGGCCGGATAGGCTATCGTGATCGGTCAGGGCCAAGGCCGAAAGGCCCTCGGCGGCCGCTTTCTCGAGCAAAGCCGTGGGAGAGTAGGCCCCGTCGCTCGCGTCGCTGTGGGTATGAAGGTCTATCATCGGTCTCTATCATGGCGCATCGGGGCCGCCTTTGGAATAGCTGAAGCTCTGGCGTTGTATGGGCGAAGGGCCTAAGCGGCGGCAGAGCTCGCGATGGGCCGCCGAGGGGTAGCCCTTATGGCGCGCATAGCCGTACTCCGGATACAGCCAGTCGTAACGCTCCATGAGGCGGTCGCGCGCCTCCTTGGCTAGGATGGAGGCGGCCATGATGGGCGGCTCGGTGGCGTCGCCCTTGACGATCGCCCGTCGCATGCACGGAAGCTCGGGGCACCGGTTGCCGTCCACCAAGGCCAGGCCCGGCGTGCATGAAAGGAGTTCGAAGGCCCGCTTCATGGCCAGCATCGACGCGTTCAGGATGTTGATCTCGTCGATCTCATGCGGCCAGGCCCAGCCGACGCCGTAATCGCAGAGCTCGAGTATCCGGGCGAGCGCCCGCTCCCGGGCCGCCTTCGAGAGTTTTTTGGAATCGTTTAGGAGCTCGACGGGGAAGTCGGGCGGCAGAACCACGGCGGCCGCGCAGACCGGCCCCGCCAGGGGGCCGCGCCCGGCTTCGTCCAGGCCGCAGACGGGGCCGTGGACCTCGCATTCGAATAGCTCGCCCTGCGCTCGCATGGCTGCGATCGTAGCATGCGCCCTCGTTCGGCGTCCACGCCGAACGGCGCGGCGCCCGGGCCCGCTCCCAGCCTGGACGGGCGCGGCCGGGCCGGGCTAAGCTCTAGGGCATGGACCTTCGCTTTACCAAGCTCCGCGTCTGCGACGACGCCTGGCTGATCGTCGACCGCCGGGGCGCCGCGGGGGCCGACCCCGACTGGGCCGCCTGCGCTAAGGTACTCTGCCACCGATCGCGCGGCGCCGCCGCCCGCGGCCTCGTCGTCCTCGAGGGCGCGGGAGCCCCCCTCCTCGCCCGCTCCTGGGACGCCCGCGGCGAGGCCTGTCCCCTGTCGCCTTCGGCGATACTCTGCGCCGCGCGCTGGGCCTTCGACAACGGCCTGGCCGACGGCGACGCCGTACGGATCATGGCGCGCGAGGGCGAGCGCGAGGCCTTCGCCCTGGATTCCCAGAGCCTGGGCGTAGGCCTAGGGCGCGTCGAGCTTAACCGAGCCCGCGGCGGCTTCACGGCGCGCGCCATGGGACGCGAGCTGCGCCTCGTCCTGGCCGACGGCGAGCCGCTTCGGCGCCGGCAGGCGCGCCCCGGGCGCGAAGCCGACGGGCGGCGACCGAGCTCGCTCGAAGCCGGCGTGATATCGCGATCGCGCATCGTCATGAGCCGCCCCGGCGAGGACGGGCTCTTGGCCGCCGCCGTCGCCTTGACGGCCGCCCACGAGGCGGGCCTGGCCGACCGAGAGGCCTCGGTCGAATGGCGGGGCGAATCGGTGCTGGCCCAGCTCTTGGAGGACGGCGAGGCCTACGCCGCCGCGGTCGCCGTCTACGTCATCCGGGGCGAGTTCTGGGCGGGCGACCTTCAACCTGAAAAATAGTCGACGCGGAACGGCCCCTCGTCCCTGAAGCCCAGGCCCCCATACAAGCTCCGGGCGGCCTCGTTTCCGTCCTTGACGAAGAGCGCCGCGCCGCGCCCCTCGGCGAATATCTCTGACAGCAGGGCTTGGACTACGGCCCGGCCTATGCCGCGCCCGCGCAGCTCGGGGAGCACGAAGACGCCGCCGATCTGATCGCGTTCCCAGCCCCGGGCGTTCGTTTGGGCGCGGCCCACGATCCGCCCGCGCTCCATGGCGAGGTAGACCCGGTGTTCATGGAGGGCGCGGAGCTGCGTCGCCTTGGCGGCGGCCGGATCGAAGCTATGCAGGGCTGAGAGGACCTCCTCGCGCTCGTAGGCGCAGGCCAGTGGGAACAGGCCTTCGAGGTCGCCGAGCGTCGCCCGCCTGAGCTCGAGGCCTCGGTCGAAGCCGGACGGACTATAATCGCCCGGATCCAGGCTCATGGCTCGGTAACGTTGCCGTATCGGCGGCTCCCAGGCGCACTCGTCCTCGAGCGCGTCCACCGCGTCGGCGAGCCCGACGCAGGCCGCAGGGCGGAAGCGTAGGGCCGCGGCCAGATCGCCCAGGCCCGAGGCATCGGCGGCCGACGGCCGCGCGAAGAGCGGCAGGACGGAACGGCCGGCGCCGAAATAGCAGAGCCCGCCGAGCGAGCCGCCCTCGCCTACTGACGCGTAGAGCCCGCCGGGGCGCGCGGGCAGGCGCAGCCGCCCGTCGGGCGCTCGAATCCGCCCGGCGAAGCCGGCGGCGAACGCCTCGCGCCCCCGGACGAACGCCCGAACGGCAGCCTCGTCGGCGCGCCGCGCCCTTCGCCATGCCCCGCAGCCGGCCATGGCCTTAAGGAACGACGGGGAGGCGCCCGCGCGGCTCCAAGCGCCCGCTTAGGACCTCGAAGGCGGCGCGGAACGAATCCTGCGACGATGAGTAGACGGCCACGACCGAGGCCCGCTCGGCGAATTCCGCCGAGAAGATCGGGCTCATGACAGAGACGACGTAGAGCCGCTTGCCGGCGCGCAGGGCCTCACGGGCGAAGGCCGCGCCGGCCGGATTGGCCACGCAGACCACGACGGAGTCGACGCCGCGGAGCCTTGCCCTGAAGGCCTCGAGCTCGGCGGCCGGCGCCCGTTCGGTCGGCGACAGCGGGAAGCGGAAGCCCTCGGAGCCGGGGAAGGCTTCGGTGGCGAAGGCGAAGAAATCGGCGTACGGCCCGGCGGCGAGCACGCGGCCGGGCGGCCCTCCGTCCTCGAGCGGTAAGCCCACGAGCGTCGCGCTGCGCCGGGCCTGCTCCAAGAAGAAGGCGCGGGACTCGGGCAGCCTGAAGGCCGCCTGGGGCGAGGCTACGGGCCTAAGGCCCTCCTGGCCGCGGGGCAGGAGCCAACGCAACTTGGCGCGCAGCACGCGCAGCGCCGATTCGTCGACCCGGGCCCTGAAGCTTTCGTCGCGCCGGTAGAGCGAGAGGAGGGTGCGCCACTCGACGTCGTTCATGCCTAAGGTGCGGGAGAACATAAGGATGTCGTTACCCGCGCGTATGGCGCGTTCGCAGGTCTCGGCCATGCCCCCGGGGCTCGCGGCGCCGCTCATCATGAGGTCGTCGGTGATGACGAGGCCGTCGAAGCCGATGCGCTCCCTAAGGAGCCCCTGTATGAGCCGCGGCGAGAGCGAGGCGGGCTCGCCGCCGCCGGTAATCGTGGGAAACGCGAGGTGCCCGCTCATGATGCCGGGGACGCCCTCCGATACGAGCAGGCGATAGGGCACGAGCTCCCGGTCCCACAGGACCTCCTCGTCGGCGTCTATGACCGGCAGGACGCCGTGCGAGTCGAGCTCGGTATCGCCGTGGCCGGGGAAGTGCTTAGCCGTGGCCACGACGCCGGCGTCGCCCATGCCGCGGGTCCAAGCCGCGGCCAGCACGGCGCTCTGCATGGGATCCGCGGAGAAGGCGCGCGAGCCGATGATGCTCGAATCGGGGCGGGTGGCCAGGTCCACCGTCGGCGCGAAATTCATGGTGATGCCCAGGGCGGAGAGCTCGCGGCCTATGTAGAGCGCGCTCCTATAGGCGTCGCTCACCCAGGCCGAGGCCCCTATGGCCATGTTGCCCGGCGTGACG
>CALKWG010000349.1 GCA_938004315.1 uncultured Spirochaetaceae bacterium | reverse complement strand
ACCACCGAGATCTACACTCTTTCCCTACACGACGCTCTTCCGATCTTCCAGATGCCCAGGGAGCTGATGATGGCCACCGTCACCATCACCGGGGTCGTCATGGGGAGTATCACGCTCCTAAAGGCCCTGAAGTGCCCCGCCCCGTCCATGAACGCGGACTCGACGAGGCTGTCCGGGAGGCCGCGTATGAATTGCGAAGAAAGCATAACCGACAAGGGTAGGCCGAAGGCCGTGTACACGAGGATCATGCCCAGGTGCGTATCGGTGAGCTTGAGCTTGGACAGCATGAGGAAGAGCGGGATGATGACCGAGTTATTGCTGATGAGGTAGCCGAAGCCTATGAGGGCGGCCACCATCATGGACAGTCGCTTAAAGGACATCTTAGCCAAGGCGAAGCCGGTCATGACGCCCAGGAGCACGATGAGGGCCGTAGAAACGCCGGCGTAGAGCAGGCTGTTCATGAACTTGCCCACGAGCTTACCGCGTACCAGGGCCGCCTCGTAATTGAAGAAGACGGTCTTCCAATGGATGCCCCTCCGCATATGAACCGGCAGCTGCGAGACGCGCAGGGTATCGCCGGGCTTGAGAGAGGCGATCTCGGGCGGCAGCTCGTCCATGAGGAGGTGATGGACCATGAGCTTCCGCGTCGGGGCGATGGTGGTCGACTCGATGATGAGCCGCTCGCGCGTATCGACGTCGCGGTCATAGGGGTAGACGATATTGATGGCCGGGGCGATGACGACGTACTCGTCCTCGGCGTTATCGAAGAGAGCCTTGGGTAGCGCGTAGATGTCGAGGGTGAGCTCCTCGTTGGACTTGAACGAAGAGTAGCCCATCCAGGCCAGGGGCACCACGGTGATGAGCGTCCAGAGTATGAAGACGGCGTAGGAGACGATGGTCCCCGGCAGGCCCTTGAGTCGGGCGGCCTTGGCGGCGGTCATGGGCATCTTACTCCTCCCCCCCGCCGGCGTTCAGCTTCCTACCTACGGTGTTGGCGACCAGGATGAGGAGGACGCTCACGATGATGATGGCGTTGGAGATCGCCGCGCCGTAGGCGAAGCGCGACGGGTTCGAATAGTCCTGGAACGCCGTCTGGTACATGAAGATAGGCAGGACCATGGCGTTATTTCTTTGTAAGCCTTGCGTGGTTATCGAGAATATCAGGTCGAAGCCCCGCAGCGAACCGGCTATGGCCAGGATGCTGGATACTAGGATGGTCCCCGAGAGCGAAGGCGCCACGACGCGGGAGAAGATCTGGAACTCGCTCGCCCCGTCTATCTGGGCCGCCTCGATCATCTCCCGGTCTAGTTTCTGCAAGTTAGCCAGGAAGATGACCATATAGAGGCCGGTGTACATCCAGATCAGGGCGAAGCCTATGGGAATCATCACCGTCTGGGAGCGGAGCATGAGGTCGAACTGGGCCAGAGGGTTGCCGGTGGCTATCTGCAGGAGCCTGGACACCGGGCCGTCCGCCTGGAACATACGCTTCCACAGGATGCCCATGACGATGGTGGACAGGAAATGGGGCAGGAAGACCATGGACTGGAAGAACGAGCCGCCGCGGACGCGCTTGCGATAGAGTATATAGGCCAGGGCGAGGCCGAGGGGTATCTGCCCGAAGACCGATACGGCGACCACGATCATGTTGTTCTTCAGGGCGTGCCAGAAGTTCGGGTCCGAGAGCATCCTGGCGTATTGCTCGAAGCCGACGAACTTCCATTCGCCGCCGGCGTTGGGGTTGAAGTTGGTGAAGCTCAGCCACACCGAATACAGGATGGGATAGGCGACGATGAACAGGAATATCGCGACCGCCGGCCCGACCATCCCGACGTATACCGGCAGGTTCCTGCCGTTACGACCTCTCATGCTGATCT
>CALKWG010000348.1 GCA_938004315.1 uncultured Spirochaetaceae bacterium | reverse complement strand
ACAGGTTCCGCTAGGGAAGGAGCGCAAGGCAGGCAGCCGCCTTATGCAAGGGGGCGAAATGGACGGTATGGGATCCGTCGCTACTTGAATATTCAGGTCCGTCGTAGAGCACCACCCCGTCCTTTACTTCCGGATAATAGTTGAAAAAGGCCGCCAAGCCTGGCGGCACCTTGCCCGGCTTCCAGCCGCTCTTCACCTCTATAGGAAGGAGAGCCCTATCCTTCTCAAGCACGAAGTCCACTTCCTTGCCGTCCGCGGTGCGCCAATACTTTATGGCGTAGCGAACATCGGCCCGCTTGGTCAGCTCCCAGAAAACGAAGGCCTCGCGTATGGCTCCGGCGTCGGACCGAAGCTCCAAGGGCCTAAAATCCTGGATAATCGTATTCACCACGCCCTGGTCATAGAGGTAGAATTTATTCGTCTTGACCAGCTCCTTGGCCTTATTGCTCGAAAGGGGCGGAACGAGCGCCAGCACGAAGGTGCCCTGTAGGACTTCCAGATAGCGGTCAAGCTGCCGAGCCGAAACCCCGGATACTCCCGCTACATTACTCTTGTTTAACTGAGCGCCGTTATGTAGCGCGAGCCACGACAGCATCTTATTGAACGACAGAACCGACTCGTCCCTTAAAAACGACTTGATATCTTTGGCGATGTAGGTCTGATAGATGCCGAAGAGGTACTCCCGCTTATCCAGCTCATCGACGAGCGAGGAGAGCCCGGGCAAAGCGCCGAAACGAAGGAAGTCGGGCAGGAGCCGCCCATAGGCCTCCAGCTCGTCCACGCCCGTAGGCTCGTCCAGCTCGCGCTCGACGTCGGGAGCCCCGACTTGGCCGCCCAACCACTCGCGGAACGAGAAAGGATAGACGACGGTCTCGATCTTACGTCCCGCCATCGACTCGCGCAGCTGAGATCGTATCTCCAAAGAAGAAGAACCGGAGGCGTAGACCTTTATCTCAGGCCGTAAATCGTACAGCGCTTTTAGAATAGACGATATATTCGGGCAGTATTGGAACTCGTCGATGAACACCAAGCTTGAGCGCAATTGCCGCGCGAACGAGGTATAGCCCTCGTGGAACAAAGCCAGATGCAGCGGGTTCTCTAAATTATAGGCCTCGAACGGAACGCCGAGCTCGTCTTGGAGCATCGAGAGCAGGGTGGATTTGCCCACCTGCCTACTGCCGATGAGGACGCTCACCCTGCGGTCTTGAGCGTGCTTTAACAAGCTGGGAAAGACTCTCCTGGGAATCATATAGCTATTTTACGCGATAGCGGTGAAATTATCCAGATTTTTCTTGCACTCGCAGTCCATATCGACGGACGGCGCTATGCCGCAGCGCTCGCCCTCGATAGCCTTTCTAGCCGTTTATCGATATAGTAGCTGGCAAAAGAACGGAGACAGCATGAGGATAGCCTTCGTATCGGACTGCTACTGGCCGCGCGTCAACGGCGTGACCGTGTCCATGCAGACCTTCCGCGATAGACTCGAAGCCCTGGGTCACCGCACCATGATCCTGGCGCCCGAATACCCGGGCGCCGAGCCCGACCCCGCCGAGCCGCCCGTACGGCGCTTTAAGAGCGTCAACGCGCGCTTTTCAAAAGAAGACCGCGTCGTCAGACCGGACGCCTTCCCCGCCATATTCAGGGCCCTGGACGAGTTTAAACCCGACATCGTGCACTTCCAGACCGAGTTCGGCATGTTCCTAGGCGGCCGGATCTGGTGCATGGCGCGTAAAAGGCCCGTCGTCATCACCTGCCATACCAATTGGGAGTTCTACTTCCACCATTACGCGCCCTGGGCGCCCGGCTTCTTAACCCGCGGACTTGCGCGCAAGATCATGCGCCGCGCCTACCTGGAGTCGGACTACGTGCTCATACCGGGCACGATGATGGGAAGGCTCCTCTCGTCCTACGGCGTGAACGGCCCTTTCCATTTCTTGCCCACGGGCGTGAATCGTGAGACCTTCGCCGCGGAGCAGGGAGAGGTTCTGGCGTTCCGCCGCGCCTGGGACCAAGAGGCCCCGCAGCTCCGCGGCAAACGCCTCATGCTCTACGTCGGGCGCATAGGGGAGGAGAAGAACGTCTCGTTCCTCCTGCCGGTCCTGCGCCGCGTGGCGGCGGCGCTGCCCGACGCGGCCCTGGTCTTGATAGGGGACGGCCCCATGCGCAAGCCCTTCCTGGCCAAGGCCGCCGAGCAGGGCCTCGCCGACCGCGTCCACGCCCCGGGCTACCTGCCGCGGGAGCGCCTGCGCCTGGCCTACGCCGCTGCCTCTGTCTTCGTCTTCCCGTCGATGACCGAGACCCAGGGACTGACCACTATAGAAGCCATGATGTGCGGCACGCCGGCCGTAGCGATAGGCGAGATGGGTACGAAGGACGTGATGCAAGGCGATAACGGCGGCTTCATGGTGCCGCGCGACGAGGAGGCCTTCGCCGCCGCCGCCATACGTATCTTGAGCGACCACGAGCTTAGGAAGGCGAAATCGGACGAAGCACGCGCCTGGGCTATGCGCTTCAGCGTCAAAGCCACCACGGAGAGCCTATTAGGGCACTACGAAGCCTGCCTCGCCGGCCGAGGCAGGCGACGCTAGGGTAGCGATACGGAGAGGAGCAGGAAGAGCTCCAGCGCTCCCGAGCCTAGGGCCAGCTCCTGAGAGCGGAGGAGCGCCGAGAGGTCGAAGCCGGCGCCGGCCCGGAGGCCGCTGCGCGGCATGGCCGGGACGTAGAGGCCGAACTCGACGCCGGCCCCGAGGAGGCGGCCTGCCGGGTCGTCAGCCGCCCGCGCGGGGCCGGCGGCCCAGGCCGCGTCGGTAAAGAAGGTCAGGAGGGCGTTCAGGTCCCAGGCGGGGTTCTTTAGGAGCTTGCCGCGGGCGGCCAGGAGCCGGAGCTCGGCGGAGGCGGCCAGCCCGTAGGAACCCGAGAGGGCGGCGCGGTAATCGCCCACCCCGCGCACCAGCCGCGCCCAATCGCCGTAGGCGGCGTCGGAGGCCCGCGCGCGGAGCTCAAGGCCTAGGCCCAGGATGCGTACGGGCGTAAGGCCTAAGGCCGCGCGGGCGTCGGCGGACCAGCCCAGCGCGCCCAAAACGGGATCGTACTCGGCGCCCAGCTCGGCGGCCGCGGCCCAGCCGCGGGCCAGGGCGCCGTCGTAGGCCATGGCCAGATAACGGGCGGCGGCGGCGGCGCCCAGGTAGGGGCCGTAGTCGGCGCCGCTCCTATAGCCGCCGTAGAGCCGGGGGTAGGCCTTGAAGGCGGGCAGGCTCGGGACGGAGAGCTCCGCGGACAGCTCAAGGCTCAAGGAGGGGTAGATATCCACGCGCAGGTCGTAGAGCGCGTCGCCCCGCAAGGTCCAAGGCAACGCGCCGCGGCCTAAGAAGCCGGCCGCCGCCCGCGCCACCGCGTAGTTATCCGCGTCTACCTCTAGGATCTGGTCGCGGCCTATGCCGAGGGTAAAGCCTATGAAGGCGTCCGGCCCGCCCGCGTCGCTTTCAAAGATACCGGCCCAATTGGCCGTAGGTAGGAGGAAGATGGTTCGGTCCACGAGCCCGCCTACGAAGCCATAGGCGGCTTCCCAACCGGCCGCGCCGAGCGGCGCCGCAGGGCGCAAGCCCGCCGGATAGTCCTCAAGGAGCCCCGAGCCTAAGCCCGGCGCGGCCGGCGCGGGCACCAGGCCTAGGGCGCCGACGCCATGAGTCGGAAAGTCCCAGGG
This sequence comes from uncultured Spirochaetaceae bacterium, assembly GCA_938004315.1. Lineage (GTDB taxonomy): Bacteria > Spirochaetota > Spirochaetia > Treponematales > UBA12059 > DAIPLR01. The sequence goes on along the minus strand of CALKWG010000348.1, from coordinate 1,783 downwards.
TAAAGCCTGAGCCATGGCCGACGCCGCGGCGCCGGCGAAAAAGGCCGCGGCCAGGGCGGCCCGCCGTATCGCAAGGTAGTTCATGCGCGCCTCCCCTTAAAAGTGCATGCCCAGGCCAAGCCAGATCTCAAGCTTAGAGGTTTCAAAATCCCGCGTGGCTAGATAGTCGCCGACGTCGTAACCCACGGACAGCCGGTAGGTAAAGGCGCGGGCCAGGTCGGGGAAAATCACGAACTCGAAGCCGGCCGCCAGGACGCGGTTGGCCGGGTCTAGGAGCTTCGAGCCGTCGCCGGGGCGCACGTACGCGCCGTCTATGAAGGGCGCGAAGAAGACCTCGCTGGCCAGCTTCTCTATATCCAAGAACCGGCCCTGGGCCAGGTTTACCGGGAATTCCAGGTTATAGTAGAAGCCCAGGTCGCCGTAGCGCGCGTCCTTTAGTCCCCGCAGGCTGTCGGCGTAGTTAAAGGCCGTAGAGGACTCGCCTAGGAGGGTCCAGGTACCCTCCCAGCGCCCGTAGGCGCGGAAATTCACGCCTACGAGGCCCCGCCAATGCCAGAAAGCGCTCGCGCTCGCGCTGCTCACCCAGTCATACAGGTCCTTCGGCGCGGGCACCACGAAGTGCAGGGTGTAGTCGCTGCGGACGCTCGCCGACGCGCCCAGCCTGAAGTTCCCCTGCCAATCCACCCGTCCCAGGCCCAGGCCCGCGCCCAGGGTCAGGCCTGAGTCGCGTAGCCCCGGTAGGTCTAGGTCGTGCACCGTATAGAGGCTGGCCGCGGGGGTAAGGCTTAAGGCGCCGAAGTACGGTAGGCGCGCCAGGGCCAGGCCCGTCGACAGGCCCAGGGTGCTGGTATAGGCGTGATCCACGGCCGCGTCGCCGGTCAAGGTATACTGGCCCGAGAGGCTAACGCTCCAGGGTAAGAGGGCGTTAAAGGCATAGCCTAAACCGAGCCCCGCCTTGGCGGTCTGGCGCTGGGGGCCCCCCTCATAGGCATAGGAGAGCGAAGGAGCCAGGGACCAGCCCTGGCCCAGGCCCGGCAGGGGGTAGCTCGTCGCCAGAGAGACGCCTAAGTCGGGACGGCTAAAGCCCGGATCGGGAGCCCAGCTCAGCGCGCCGCGCAGGCCCAGGCTCCAATCGGCGCCTAAAAAGCGCGGCAGGAGGCCGAACTCGGCGCTCAGGGCGGATTTATTCCAGGTGGCGTAGAAGTCGTAGGCCGCCGTCAGGGGCTCCAGGGTGCCTAGGAAGTTAAAGTCCTTATAGCGTATGGCCAAGGAAAAGCCGTCGGCGTCGTTGTATTTTGGAAACGGCACCGCCAGGGCGGTCCAGCCCACCTCGGCCCGCACCAGGACGCGGGCGGCGCCGGCGCCCAGCTCGGGCGCGGGGATCCAGGCCACGGAGGAGCCTAAGAGGAACACGCGGTTATTGAGGAGCAGGCGCTCTTTCTCCGCCACGTACTCGGCCAGGGCCGCCTCGGAGGGGAAGCGCCGGCCCTCCTCTATATCCAGGAAGCGCTCCAGCGCCACCGTCAGGACCAAGCCGCGGATCTCATAGTCCACCGCGGCAATGTAGACGTCGCCCGCCGCGGGGGCCTGGGCGGACAGGGGCAGGGCGAGGCAGAGGAGGGCGGCGACTATCAAGATGCCGCCGCGACGCATACAGAGAGGAGCTGTGTTATCCACGACGACCTTTCATAGATGCCTGCAGCTTAGCCCAGGACTCGGGGTCGGACCGTAGGCGGCTCAGGTATTCAAGCATGAACGCGGCCAGGATTCCAAGGAAAAGCGA
>CALKWG010000347.1 GCA_938004315.1 uncultured Spirochaetaceae bacterium | reverse complement strand
GACCACCGAGATCTACACTCTTTCCCTACACGACGCTCTTCCGATCTGCTCCAAATAGTGCGGTCAGCCTAAATAACTCTTGACTCTTTAGAGATTTATCCGATGGTCGGCGGCCCAAGTCAGGCGAATCTGTCTTTACAGCTCACCGATCTTGGCGCATAATACTCGCCGTGATCTCTCAATCCACTAAGGAGGATTTGTGATGAAAAAGGACTTGCGCACCAAAGGCGCGATCGCCCTCGTAACGATCGCCGCCGTGCTGCTCGCCTTCTCCTGCGGCCAAGCCGGCGGCGCCGGCGGCGCTGCGGCCGGAGGCTCGGGCAGGAACGGCCCTATCGTAGACAAAGTCATCTACGAAGTCCGTATGGACCAGACCCTGGCCCTTAAGGATATAGTCGAAGGCAAGGCGGACGTCTTCTTCCAGGCCGTCCCCCCCGCCATTCTTAATACCCTTAGCGACGCCGACCTCGACAAGCTCGAGATCTACTCGGTGCCCTCCGGCTCCTGGTCGCTGCTCTTGAACCCCATCCCGAACAAGGCTCCCTACACCTGGACCGAGCCTAAGACCGGCAGGACCAGCTTCAACCCCCTGGCCATCCAGGAAGTCCGCTTCGCCATGAACTGGCTCTTCAACCGCCAGAAGATGATCGACGAGATCCTCCAGGGCGAAGGCGACGCCGCATTCACCCCGATGACCCCCGGTCAGCCCGGCACCTACCGCTATAACCTGATCCCCGCCCGCCTCGGCATGACGCCGAACGGCGACGAGCGCCGGGCTATAGAGGAGATCGGCGCCGCCATGACCGCCGCCTCCAACCTGCCTGAGAACCGCGGCAAGCTCGTCAAGGGCGCCGACGGCTTCTGGAAGTTCAACGGCCAAGACGTCACCATTAAGTTCCTGATCCGCGTCGACGATCCGAACGGCCGCCTGCCGGCCGGCCGCTACATGTCGGACCAGATCGAGAAGGCCGGCATCAAGGTCGAGCGCCTCGAGCGCGACCGCTCCGCCATCTCCATCGCCTACTACTCCAACCCCGCCGACCTCGAGTTCCATATTTATACCGAGGGCTGGGGCGCCGGCGCGACCCGCGCTTGGTGGGACGTGACCGTCAGCCAGATGTACGCCCCCTACTACGGCTACATGCCCGGCGGCGCCGACCCGGCCAACTGGAACTACGTCCAGGACGAGATCGACATGCTCGGCCAGAAGGGCATGAACGGCCAGTACCTGACCGCCGACGACTACTGGAACGGCAACCTCCGCGCCACCGAGCTCGGCCTCCGCGACTCCGTCCGCATCTACCTAGCTACCCAGCTGGATAGGTTCGTAGCCAATAAGGCCCGCTTCAACGGCCGCATGGCCTACGGCCTCGGCGACGGCCTCAACGGCTGGTCCATCCGCACCGCGGACGTTAAGCCCGAAGCCGACGGCACCAAGGTGCTCCGCGTGCTGCAGTTCTCCGCCCGCGGCACCCTGTTCATGAGCGCCTGGAACCCGGTCGGCGTGGACGGCTTCTCCGACGTCTACTCCGGCGCCATCGTCGACGCCATCAGCGACCCGGCCACCTTCGAGTCGCCGAACAACGCCAAGGACACCCCGCTGCGCACCACCTACGACGTCAAGAGCATCAAGTTCGACGCCGTGGTCGAAGGCGACGGGATCGTCGGCCGCCTCCAGGTTCCCGCCGACGCGATCAAGTACGACAGCGCCACCAAGACCTGGAAGCCCGTCGGCTCCGGCGTCACCTCCTGGGCCAGCGGCGTAGGCAAGCACCTGCCCGGCAAGTGGCACAACGGCGTCGAGATCGGCATGGACGACGTCATGTACGCCGGCGCTTTCCAGGTCGAGTGGGCCAATAAGGACGGCGATAACGACAAGTACTTCGACGACCCCTACTCCGCCCAGTACCTCCCCGCCCTGGCCACCGGCAAGGGCTCGGTCATCGGCCGCGACGGCTCGATCACCGGCTACGTCGACTATTACTTCCCCGGCGATATAGACCGCGTGGCCGCCAACGTGGCCGCCGTCGGCACCAAGGCCGGCAACCCCGGCCGCCAGACCGTGGTACCCTGGGACCTCTACGAGGTTCTCGGCCAGCTCGTCGCCGAAGGCTCCGCCAGCGGCACGACCTACACCTTCTCGAACGCCGAAGGCCTGACCACCGTCGATATCGTAGCGCCGAAGATCGTCGAGGACATCAAGGCCAAGTACCAGGAGCTGATCGACAAGAAGTTCGTCCCCGTGGCCATCAAGGACTACACCACCGCCGACAAGGCCGTGAAGCGCTACCAGGCCACGCTCGACTTCATCAACAAGTACGGCCACGCCTTCGTGTCCAACGGCCCGTTCATGCTGACCAGCATCGACACCAACACCAACTCGATCATCGTCGAGGCCTTCCGCGACTACCCGTATAAGAGCGACTACTGGCCGAAGTACTTCCGCCAGGAGATCACCCAGATCGACAACGTGAAGTCCCCCGCCTCCCCGAGCCGCTCCGCCGACGCCGTATTCGAGATCGCCGCCTCCAGCTACGTCTACCCCGAGGTCGATACGACCCCGCTGTCCGACAAGGCTAAGGTCGAGCTCAAGCTGCAGCTCGAGGACGGCTCCGAGAAGGTCTACGCCGCCAAGTTCACCAGGGCCGGCACCTTCACCGCCACCATCCCCGCCGCGGACATGGGCAGCCTGAAGCCGGGCGTCCCCTACACCGTGGTCGTGATGAGCTCGCTCGCCGCCGAGGCCCCCTCCGTGGTCTCCGTGAGCATGACCCTGTTCTAATCCCCAGTTGAGGGAAATCGGCGCCCCGTACGGGGCGCCGATCTTTAGGTCCGTCGCCTTTCCGTATTCCTTACGTAGCAGCCCACAAAGCCGACATTCGGAACGCGTTTCGGAACCCAACGCTCAATTCGTAGGTGGCAGTATGTACAAGTGGTATGCGCTCAAGCGCATTCTCCGCGGCATGTTCATGTTTGCCCTGTTGATGTTCGTCTTCTCTCTCCTCTTCAACCAGGTGAACGAACGGACGCAGCGCACGCAAATATTCGAACAAGTCAAGCAAGAGTCGGCGCGGCTCACCAATATGCGCGCCGATCAGATCGAGGCGTGGCGGAACCAAAGGCTGGATCAGCTCATCAAGCAGTATAGGCTGGACAGACCCATGCTCGAGCGCGTCATGTACCGCGCGATCAATACGGTAACGTTCAATTTCGGCCAATCGACCGTCATCAAGTCGTCCAAGGGCGAGCAGCAGGTGCTGGCTATCCTCATGGAGGCGCTGCCGCGCACCATGCTCCTGTTTACCACCGCCATCGTGTTCCAGCTCGGCATCGGCATCTTCCTGGGCATGAAGAAGGCCCAGAAACCCGGCGGCTCGCTGGACCGGAGCACGAGCTTCGTGACCATGATCATCTACGGCATGCCGACCTGGTGGCTGGGCATGATGCTCATCCTGTTCTTCGTCTATATGCTGAAGCTCTTCCCTTCAGGCGGCCTTAATTCCGTGCCCTCGCCGCAGGGCTTCATGTTCATCCTGGACCGGATCTGGCACATGGCGTTACCCGTCATGACCCTCGTGATCCTGGGCTTCTGGGGCCTCTCCTTCGTCATCCGCAACATCGTCCTCGGCGTCCTGCAGGAGGACTACATCATGAGCGCGCGCGCCCGCGGCATCCCCGAGAACTCCGTGCTCTTCGGGCACACCATGCGCACCGCCGCCCCCCCGCTCGTGACCATATCGCTCTTGTCCCTGCTCGCGTCATTCTCCGGGGCCATCATCTTCGAAGGCATCTTCTCCTGGCCCGGCCTCGGTAACCTCTACTGGGTGGCCGTGCAGCAGAACGACATACCCGTGCTCATGGGCGACCTGGCCCTTACGACCGGCATATACCAAGCCGGCCTCGTGATCCTGGACCTCATCTACGGCTTCCTCGATCCGCGCATCAAGGTAGGGGGTAAGGCATGAGCCTTAAAGATACGGCCTATCGATTCAAGGAATTCTGGAACGACTTCAAGCGCGAACGCTCGGGCCTCGTGGGCCTTGGCATCCTAGGCTTCTGCGTCCTCGTCGTGCTGTTCGAGCCGGCATTCCTGCCTTTCAAGGACGTCAACGGCAACTGGCGCAGCATCTCCTATTGGGAGGACAATCCCCGCGCCGCCCCGCCCGTGTGGACCAACCTCTTCGCCAAGCAGAAATCGGCGACCACGGTCCAGTACGACGAGGCGACCGTCTCGGAGGAATTCGTCACGACCGAGCGCTACCCCGGCGGCGTCAAGATGAAGGTCTACAGCTTCGGCTACGATTACCGCTACGACCTGTCGCCGGTCGACCTGATCGTCAGGATGACGGCCAGCGGCAACCTAAGCGCCGACATCGACGTAGTCAGGCCGGACGGCCAGACTATCTACCTAGGCAGCTTCATCGAGTCGGGCATGAAAGACAGCCCCCTGCGCTTCGCCACGGACACGGCGGGCAGGAACAACGTCCTAAGCTTCATCCGCGAACGCGCCGGGGAGTTCGGCATCAACATGTCCAACACGACCGGCGTGCGCCCGACCCAGCTCATCTTCTCGCAGCTCGAGCCGACCATGCTGCGCTCCCGTACCCCGCTCAAAGGCGAGTATACGGTCCGAGTCAAGGTTCCCGCCGAGATCGCCTCCGCCCCCGGCAACGAGATCGCCGACGTGATGCTCGTGGTCTCAGGCCGCGTCTCCGGGCTCTTGGGCACGGATACCGCCAAGCGCGACCTCATGTCCGGCATCGTCGCCGGGTTAAAATGGGCGCTGCTCATCGGCCTCATCACGAGCGTGGTCTCCGTGCTGATCGGCGTCATGTACGGCATCATCAGCGCCTATCTAGGCGGCTTCAGCGACACGGCCATGAGCTTCGTCTGGGAGATCTTCGTCTCCATCCCCGTGCTGCCGGTACTCATCGTCATGTCCGCCATCTTCAAACCGAGCATCTGGATCATCATCGCCTCGCTCATCGTGTTCTCTTGGGTCGGGCCGGTGAAGACCGTGCGCTCCATGGCCCTGCAGATCAAGGAAGAGACCTATATCGAGGCCGCCAAGGCCCTAGGCGCCGGCAAGGCTAGGATCATCTTTAAGCACATGGCCCCGCTGCTCCTGCCCTACTCCTTCGCCAACATGGCCCTGGCCGTGCCGGGAACCATCGTGTTCGAGGCGTCATTGTCCCTGCTCGGCTTAGGAGACCCCTCGATCATTACCTGGGGCCAGATCCTGCACGACGCCCAGAGCTCCGGCGCCACCTTGAACGGACTCTGGTGGTGGATCGTGCCGCCGGGCTTGTTCATAGCGATCATGGGCATGACCTTCGCCTTCCTGGGATTCGCCATGGATAAGATTCTGCACCCCAAACTCCGAACGAGGTAAGCCATGGATACGATCCTCGAAGTCAAGAACCTGCGCCTCTACTACCACACCTCCAAGGGCGTGGTGAAGGCCCTCGACAACGTCAGCTTCAACCTGAAGAAGGGCGAGACCCTCGGCCTCGTCGGCGAATCGGGCTGCGGCAAGACCACGACCGGCGTCGCGCTCCTGCGCATGCCCTCGCCCCCCGGCCGGATAGAGGAGGGCTCGCAGATCGTCGTCGACGGCCGCGACATCATGCCCCTATCCGATAAGCAGATTCGTAAGGACGTCCGCTGGGAAGAGGTGGCCATGGTCTTCCAGGGCGCCATGAACTGCCTCACGCCGGTATATACGATCGGCAAGCAGATGATGGAGACCCTTCAGGAGCACCGCGACATGGACAAAGTCCAGGCGGCGGAGCTCATCAAGGAATACCTGAATCTCGTGGGCATGCCGCCCGAGGTGATGAACCGCTACCCGCACGAGCTCTCCGGCGGCATGAAGCAGCGCATCGTCATAGCGACGGCGCTCTTCCTTAAACCCAAGATCGTCATCCTCGACGAGCCCACGACCGCGCTGGACGTGATCGTGCAGGCGCAGATCATCAACCTCTTAAAGAAGCTCAAGAAGACCTTCGACCTATCGTTCATTTTCATCACCCACGACCTGGCCCTGGAGGCCGAGGTTTGCGACCGCATCTGCGTGATGTACGCCGGCAAGATCGCCGAGCTGGGCACCAACGCCCAGATCTACGGCAAGCAGGGGCCCATGCACCCCTACACCGAGAAGCTCCTGCAGGCCACGCCGCTCCTCAAGAAGAAGGTCGATACGCTCTCCTTCATTCCCGGCGCGCCGCCGGACCTCATCGACCCGCCCAAGGGCTGCCGCTTCAACCCGCGCTGCCATAAGGTCATGGACAAGTGCCGAGAGGAAGAGCCGCCGCTACTCGAGATCGAGCCGGGCCACATGGTCGCCTGCTGGAGGTGCGTAAAATGAGCATCAAAGACGATGACGTGATCCTGCGCGTCGAAAACTTAAAGAAGCACTTCATGCCCCACCAAGGACTCCTGCAGTCGCTGTCGGGCAAGCCCAAAAAGCTCATCAAGGCCGTCGACGGGGTAAGTTTCTCCATCCGGCGCGGCGAGATCTTCGGCCTGATCGGCGAATCCGGCTCGGGCAAGACCACCACCGGTAAGCTCGTGATGAAGCTCATCGAGCCCACGAGCGGCAAGATGATCTTCAACGGCGAGGACGTCACCCAGACCGACAAGGCGCGCACCCAGGCCTATAGGCGCCAGGTGCAGATGATCTTCCAGGACCCCTACGCCTCCATGAACCCGCGCTTCAAGATCCGCGACGTGCTCCAGGAGCCGCTCATCATCCACAAGATCGAGGGCGACCAGGCCAAGCACGAGGAGATGATCATAAAAAGCCTGACCGAGGTGAAGCTCAACCCGCCGGTCGAATTCATGGGACGCTATCCGCACATGCTCTCGGGCGGCCAGCGCCAGCGCGTGGCCACCGCGCGCACGCTGATCCTGAACCCCATGATGCTCGTGGCCGACGAGCCGGTCTCCATGATCGACCTCTCGACCCGCGCCGAGATCCTGCACATGATGAAGGACGTCCAGCGCGACCTGGGGCTCACCTATCTCTACATCACGCACGACCTATCCACCGCCCGCTATTTCACGGACCGCATCGCGGTCATGTACCTGGGCAAGATCGTGGAGATGGGCCCGGCCAACGAGATCATCGACGAGCCTTTGCATCCTTATACCAAGGCCCTCATCAGCGCGGTGCCCGAGCCGGAGACCGGTAAGGTCGACCTGATCAAGGAGCTCCCCATCTCGGGCGAGATACCCAGCCCGGCCAACGTGCCGCCCGGATGCCGCTTCCACACCCGCTGCCCCTACGCCAAGCTTGAGTGCTCGGCCGAGGCGGAGCCCGAGCTCATGGACGCCGGCAACGGACACTACCACGCCTGCCGGCGCTGGAAAGAGATTTGAGCTAGATCGAAGAGCCGCCCGCGCGGCTAGAGGCCGCCCCTCCGGGGGCGGCCTTTTCTATTCGGCGACGGGGTCGAGCGGGACGGCCGCCGTCGACGGGCCGAGCTCATGACGTCCGGCGGAGCGCAGGATGAGGTAGAGGATGAGGTAGGTCAGGGCGACGAAGAACGAGAAGGCGAGCGAGAAGAGCACGGCCGCCGGCCTGGACAGGGTCCCGACCGCCGCACGGACGGTTTGGGCGGGCCGCACGAGCAGGTCCCACGAGTTGAAGCGGGAGAAGCGGCCGAGGTGTATGCCGAAGCCGCTCGCCAAGACCGCGGGCAGGAGCAGGGCCCAGCCCGCCGTCCGACCGAAGCGGTAGCGCAAGGCGCCGTGCATGATGTACATCGATAAGAGACCCAGGAAATGCCCGACGAAGGCGAAGGCGCCGTTCATGATGATGTCGAACCACAAGAGGTCGTACTCGCTCATCCAAGCGGCGGCCGGCGCCCCTAAGTTGCCGCGCCGTATCACGTGGATGAAGTCGGTAAACAAATACGGCGCGTTGGGGTAAAAAAGGAGCCAGGCTATGAAGAGCGGCCAGGTCAGGGCCGCCTGGGACGCGCGCGTCGGGGCGCGGCTAGCCGCCAGGCCGGCTAGCCAGGCCCAGGCTATGGGAACGGCCGCGAGGAAAAGGTTCCAGAGCAGGAAGCCCTGCGAGAAACGCCCCGCCACCGCGTAGCGCAAGGCCACCAAGGCCAGGAGCGAGGTGAAGGACAACAGGACTACCGCGAGCAGCACCGACGGACGCTTCATATACCTCCGGGCGAATCCGGCCGGCGGCGCCGCGCGCCGCCGGCCGTTCCCGTTCTACAGCTCGAGATCCTTGGCATCGACCTTGTTATGGAGGTATTCGGCGAACGCGTCAAGTGCCATGGGCTCTAACTGCCGTCCGTCGCGGAGCCGCACGGCCACGGTCCCCTCGTCGCGCTCCTTGGCGCCGACCACGGCCATGTAGGGCACCTTCTGCCCCTGCGCATGCCTGATCTTGGCGTTCATGCGCTCGTCGGAGAGCATGGCCTGGGCGCGGAAGCCGGCGGCGCGCAGCTTGGCGGCGACCGCCTTGGCGTAGTCGGAGAAATCCGGGCCTACGGGCACGACGGCCA
>CALKWG010000346.1 GCA_938004315.1 uncultured Spirochaetaceae bacterium | reverse complement strand
GGCGGCCGGCGTATCGCGGCGCCGCCCGCGGACGCCGACGACGCCGCGGAACCGCACCCGCGAAGCCCGGGGCGGCGCCCCTGCGAGGTAACCATGAAATCTGCTAGCCGAAAGCTCGGTTCCGCCTTCGCCATGTACGCGGGCCTTCCTAAGCCTATCTACGCGCTGTTCGTCGCGACGGTGGTCAACGGCGCGGGTATCTTCGTCTTTCCCTTCCTCACGCTGTTCCTGACCAAGAAGTTGGGCATGGACGTGCGCGAGGCCGGCCGCATCATGCTGCTGACCTCGTTAGCATACCTACCCGGCGCCGTCCTCGGCGGTAAGATAGCGGACGCCCGCGGCCGCAAGGCCTTGGCCATCGGGGCGCAGGCCCTGGCGGCGCTCTGCTACCTCCCCTGCGGGCTCTTCGCCTTACGGCCCGAGCTCGGCCTCGGGCTCGAGTTCCTAGGCCTATCGGGGCGCCTCGGCGCCCGCGAACTCGTACCGGCCTTGGTGCTCGTCAACGTGCTCTTCGACGGCTTCTCCGACCCGGCGCGCTCGAGCATGCACACCGACCTGACCACGCCGGAGAACCGGCAGGCCGCCTTCTCGTTGAACTACCTCGGGCACAACCTTGGCTTCGCGGTGGGCCCCCTGGTAGCCGGCTTCCTGTTCAACGCCGCGCCGGCCTGGCTCTTCTGGGGCAACGCCCTGGCGGCCTTCGCCGCCTGCGCCGTGGTCCTTTTCGCGGTTCCCGAGACCAAGCCGGACGCCGAGGCCCTTCGGGCTAGCCTCGCTAACGAAGGCTCTACGGAGCGCGCGCACGAGGGCGGCCTCCTCTCCGCGATACGGTCGCGCCCGCGGCTCATCGCCTTCGTGCTCCTTAACTCCTGCCTGGGCTTCGTGTACGCCCAGCATCGTTTCGCCCTGCCCCTCCACGCCGACGCGTTGTAAGGCGCGGGCGGGGCCAAGCTCTACGGGGTCGTGATGACCATGAACGCGCTCCTGGTGTTGGCGCTTACCACGCCGCTCATAGCGCTTCTCAAAGGGAAACCGGCCGTCTATAACGTAGCCGTTTCGGCGGGGCTCTACGCCCTAGGCTTCGGCATGCTGGCCTTCGCCGGCGGGCCGGCGATCTTCTTAGTCTCGGCGGCCGTCTGGACCGCCGGCGAGATAGTCAACGCCACCAACGCCGAAGTTTTCGTGGCGAACCATACGCCGATGTCGCATCGGGGCCGCTTCAACGCGGTCATCCCCGTCCTCGGAGGCCTCGGCTGGTCGCTATCGACGCCCGTCGGCGGCGAGATCATCCACCGCTTCGGGATGGGCGCGCTTTGGGCGGCCATGTTCGGCGTCGCGGCGGCCGCGGGGCTGGGCCTCGCGGCGTTAGGCCGAGGCGAGCGTGCGGCGACGATCCCCGGAGCGGCGATCAGTGAGGCATCCGCGCCGAGTCCGTCCGCGCCGCTTCCCGCCATAGGCGCCGAGTAGTACGCGTCGCCGTCCGAAGCGCGTGCTATACTGCCCCGCATGGACGGTTTTGACGAGCGCGACACCATCTTCTCGCGCATGGAGCTCAGGCCGGGTTCGCCGCGCTATGAAGCCTACTACCTGGCGCATCCGGAGCGCCGGGCGGCCGACGACGCCGCGCGCGCCGCGCCTTCGGGCTTCGACGACTTCGCCTTAGAGCGCGCCGCCGTGGATTCGACCTTCGAGCTCTTGGAAGGGATGCGGCCCCTGGCCCGCGGGGAGCCGTCGGGGACGCGCTTGGAACTAAGCCCCGAGCGGGCGACCGAAGAGCTCGGCCGCCTGGCCGCCGCCTACGGCGCGACCCTCTTCGGCGCCGCCCGGCTGGGCGACGCCTGCTTCTACGCCGTCCGCGGCCGCGGCGAGGAGTGGGAACGGCCCGCGGAGACTCCCGGCCGCTTCAGCGCCGTCTTCGCCGTGCCCATGGATCCGGCCCAGATGGCCTACGCCCCCGACCCGCGCGCGTCGCTCGAGGTGGTCCGGGGCTACGCCCGCGTCGCGCTCGTCGGCCTCGTCCTGGCGAAATGCCTGCGCGGCTGGGGCTGGGCGGCCTCCTGCACCATGGACGGGCGCGCCGACGTGGTGCTGCCGGTCGCCGCGCGCTACGCCGGCCTCGGTTCTATCGGCCGCTCGGGCCTGCTCCTGAGCGCCGAGCACGGCCCCTGCCTGCGCCTAGGCGCCGTGGTGACCGAATTGCCCTTGGCGCCCACGCCGCGCCGCGGCGCCGCGGCCGCCAAGGCCTGCGAAACCTGCGATCGCTGCGCCGCCGCCTGCCCCGCCGGGGCCATAGACCGCGGGCCGCCGAGCTTTGGCCGCTTCAAGCCCGTGGACGACGACGCATGCTTCGCCCAATGGCGGCGCCTGGGTACCGACTGCGGGCTCTGCGTCGCGGCTTGCCCGTTGTCGCGGGTCCCGGCCGCCGAGGCCGCGCCGTGAGCCGCCGGCCGCCCCTCGGGAGCGATACTCCGTCCGCCGCCGCGGCGGCATGCGATGACGAAGGGGATGCCGCGCGCCAAGGCCGCCTCGCGTCCGTGTGCGCCGAACTGGCGGCGGCCATCGCCGAGCGCGACGAGGCCCGCTCCGAGCTCGCCTCCCGGGTGGAGACGACCGAGCGCCTCTTCGCCATCTTGGCCCACGATCTCCGCGGGCCCTTGGGCTCGATGCGGCAGCTGACGTCCATGACCCTCGAGGACGGAGCCGTCGACCCGGATCGAGCCCGGGAGCTGATGCGCGCCTTCGGCCTCTCTATCGACGCCGCTTACGACCTCCTCGAGAACCTCTTAGGCTGGGTACGCAGCCAGATGCGCGAGATCGCGGTGCTGCGCGACCGCGTCGGGCTCCGGGCCTGCCTGAACCGCGTCGTCTCGTGGCTAGCCGGAAGCGCGGGCGCCAAGGGCATAACTCTCCGCGTCGAGCCGGGCGACGAGGTCTTCGTCTTCGCCGACGAGCGCATGCTCGAGGCGGTGGCGAGGAACCTGCTCTCCAACGCTATTAAGTTCAGCCCGTCGGGCGCCGCCGTAGAGCTTGGCGCTTGGTGCATGAACGAGAGCGCCGCCTTCTACGTCAGGGACCGCGGCCGCGGCATCGAGCCGGATGAGCTCGCCCGGATCTTCTCCATGGCCGAGAGGAAGATCGCCCTGGGTACCGCGGGCGAACGGGGGAGCGGCATGGGCCTCTCGTTCTCCCAACAGCTGGCGGCCCGCATGGGCGGACGGATCGAGGCGGAGAGCAGGGTAGGCGAGGGCTCGACCTTCACCCTTTATCTGCCCGCCGAGGTCGAGGGCGAGCTGCCCGGCGCTTAGGCCCGGCTTTTTACGTCCGACGAGGAGCCCGCTATGAATTTATACGACACCGCCGCCCTCTACGCGCAGAACATGTCCGAGCCGCAGCGAGAAAGGTTCCGCGCGTTCTATAGGGCGGTCTTCCAAGGCTTCGACTTCAAGCTCGCCCACGACTGCTCCATCGGAGCCGGGGGGACTACCCTGCCCTTGGCGGAGTTGGGCTACGCCGTATCGGGCTCTGACCTCAGCGAGAATCTGCTGGCTAAGGCCGCGGACAACTTCTCGGCTCAGGGCTACGAAATCAAGCTTTCGTTGCGCGACCTTCGGGACGCGGGCGACGTTATCCCCGACGGCTGCGGCTGCGTCCTGTCTACGGGCAACTCCCTGCCGCACGTCGATCTCGACGGCGTCCGCGCGTTCGTCTCGACGGCCGCGTCCAGGCTGGGGCCCGGCGGCCTCCTCTTCGTCGACATGAGGAACTGGGACGCCATCGTCGCCGAGCGCCCGATTTTCACCGCCCGCGACCCCTTCGTGATGAACGAGCGCGAGCACGTGAGCCTCTACCAGGTTTGGGAATGGCAT
>CALKWG010000345.1 GCA_938004315.1 uncultured Spirochaetaceae bacterium | reverse complement strand
ACGGGGCGCTGGGGGCGGCGGAGCGCGCCCGCGCCGCGATGCGGCCGTGGGCGGAACGGCGCGAGGCGCGCGCGGCCCTGGACGGCTACGAGGCGGCCGAGGATGAGACGAAGGCCATGCGCGCGAGGCTCGCGTCGGCCGAGGCCGCTTCCGGCGCGCGCGCCGAGCTCTCGGCCTGGGACCGGGCCGCCGAGCGGGAGCGCGAGGAGGAAGCCCGCCTGGCCGCCGCTTCGGCCGAGCTGGAGGCTCTCCGCGCCCGCGAGCCCGAAAGACGGGCCGCGGACGCCGAGCTCGACGCCCTGGCCGCCGCCGCCTCGGAGGCGGAGCGGGAGCTGGGCGACCTGAAGGCCAAGTCGGCGGCCTGGGAGCGGCTTACGAAAGCCGAGGCGGCCTTGTCCCGGGCGACCGCCGCCCATGAGGCCGCCGCCGCCCTCGCCGCGGCCGCGGCCCGCGACCTGGCCGCGGCGGGCGAGAGGCTCGCCGAGCTCGGCGCCGGGCTGCCCGACTCGAGCGCGGTGCGGGCCGCCAGGCTCGCCGCCCAGGCGGCCGCGCAGGAGGCGCAGGCGGCCGCGACCGCGGCCGAGCGCCGCCTACGCGCGGAGGAAGCCTACGCCGCAGCCGTCAAGGCGCGAGCCGAGCTCGAAGCCGAGTCGGCCGGGCTCGAGGCGGAGGCCGTCGCGGCCGGGAGCGAGCTCGAAGTCCTTCGCGCCTTGGTCGCGGCCGACGAGGCGGCCAAGCTCTCGGCCCTGCTCCGCGAAGGGGAACCCTGCCCCGTTTGCGGCTCGCTCGATCACCCGGCTCCCGCCCATGGTAAAGCCGGCAGAAAGGACGGGGCGGCCGCATCGGAGTCGACCGCCGGGGGCGCGCCCGGCGGCATAGCCGCCGCTGAACGAACGCTTTCCGCCGCTGAACGAGCCGCAGCCGCGGCCGCCGCCCGGGCTCACGCCGCTGCCGAGCGCGTCGATGCGCTACGCGCCGAGCTTAGCGCGGGGGGAGCAGGCGGC
>CALKWG010000344.1 GCA_938004315.1 uncultured Spirochaetaceae bacterium | reverse complement strand
GGCCCAGGCCGGGAAGCCCGCCCGCCGGCCGCGCCCCCGGCCCGCCGACGGCGAGTGCCAGTACGGCGAGCGCCGCGACGACGAGCGCCGCCCGGCCCGCAGAAGCGGCGAAGGCGGCGCCTTTTCCCTCCTACCCGACGGCGAGGCCAAGCCCAAGCCCCGCGTCCATCGCGCCAAGCCTAAGGCTGAAGCCGCCAAGCCCGCCCCCGCCCCGAAGCCGGCGCCTAAGCGCCTGAAGGTCAAGCGCGCCGAATCGGACTAGCGCTCGCGCCGCTTCCCGGCGACGCCTCGAGCCGTAATGACGCTATAAAAAAGCGGCCGGCCCCCGTGGGGAGCCGGCCGCTTTCATTGTAGTAGCGAGGCGCCTTACTTGACCGCGGCGCGGCCGGCCTCGATGGCCTTCATGTTCATGGGGATGAACTTGTGCTTGTTCTCGGGGAAGAAGCTCTTGAGTATGGCCTCGAGCTTGTCTAAGGCGACCGCGCCGGTAGCCTTGGACAGGGCGCCCATCATCACCATGTTGGCGATCTTCACGTCGCCGATCTCCTCGGCGATCTCGTTGCAGGGGATCTTGATGACCTTGGCGTCCTTGCGCTTCGTATCCACCTTGACCAGGCTGGAGTTGATGAGCAGGGTGCCGCCTTCCTTAAGGACTTCCTCGCAGAGCGGGAGGCTGTCCATGTTCATGACCACCGCGCTGTCGGGGCTCGTGACCAGGGGGCTGGCTATCTCATGGTCGGAGACGATGACGCTGGCGCGCGCCACGCCGCCGCGCTTCTCGGCGCCGTAGAAGGGGAAGAAGGTAACCTCCTTGCCCTCCTTCATGCCGCAGTACACCCAGAGCTGCCCGAGCGAGATGATACCTTGGCCGCCGAAGCCGGCCATGAAGGTTTTTTCGGTCATTACTTGCCTCCTTCGGCGCCGCCCAAGAGGTTCTTGATCTCGCCGAGCTTATAGAAGGGAATCATGTTGGCTTCGAGCCATTCCTGACCCTCGCAGGGCTGCATGCCCCAGTTGGTCGGGCAGGGCGAGAGGATCTCCACCATGGTGAAGCCCTCGCCGCGGAGCTGGGCCTCGAAAGCCTTCTTAATGTACTGCTTGGTCTTGCGCACGTTGGCGGCGTTGTTCACCGAGCCGCGGGCCAGGTACTTGGTGCCGCCCAGGGTGGCCAGCATCTCGCAGACCTGGATGGGATAGCCCATGCCCGCCTCGTCGGCGTCGCGGCCGTAGGGGGCGGTGGTGGCCTTCTGGCCGATCAGGGTGGTCGGGGCCATCTGGCCGCCGGTCATGCCGTAGATGGCGTTGTTCACGAAGATGGTGGTGAACTTCTCGCCGCGGTTGGCGGCGTGGATGATCTCCGCGGTGCCGATGGCGGCCAGGTCGCCGTCGCCCTGGTAGCAGATGACCAGGTGGTCGGGGTGGACGCGCTTTACGCCGGTGGCCGCGGCCGGGGTGCGGCCGTGGGGCGGCTGGACGGAGTCGAAGTCGAAATAGAGGTCGGCCCAGATGGAGCAGCCCACCGGGTTGGTGATGATGGATCGCTCCTGAACGCCGAGCTCGTCGATGACCTCGCAGATCAGGCGATGGATCACGCCGTGGCCGCAGCCGGGGCAATACTTGGTCTGTATGGGCTTAAGGCTCTTCGGGTGCCCGTATATAAGTTCCATGTCGCTACTCCCTTACTTCTTGAGGAGGCGGCGGATCTCCGCCAGCACCTCTTCCTCGGTGGGGATCATGCCGCCGCAGCGGCCGTAGAAGTTCACCTCGGCCTTGCCGGCGGCGGCGAGCTTCACGTCCTCGACCATCTGTCCCATGCTCATCTCGACGGCCAGGAACTTCTTGCCCTTGGCGGCGAGCTCGGCCACGCGCTTCTCGGGGAAGGGCCACAGGGTGACGGGCCTAAGGAGGCCCACCTCGATGCCGAGCTTCTTGGCCATCTCGAGGGCGCCTAAGGCCACGCGGGCGCCGGTGCCGTAGCCGACGAGCACGAGCTCGGCCTTGTCGATATTGACTTCCTCGTAGCGGACTTCCTGCGCCTTGATCTCGTCGTAGCGCTTGAAGCGCGCCTTGACCGAAGCCTCCAGCTCCGCCGGCACCAGGTTGATGCTGGTGACGTGGTTGATGGGCCGATGGTCCTTGGCCTGCCCGCCGGCGGCCCAGGGCTTCTTGGGCAGGGTGGCCAGGTCGCGCTGGGCCGGGAGGTTCACGCCCTCCATCATCTGGCCGATGAGGCCGTCGGCCAGGATCATGACCGGCATGCGCCACTTATCGGCTAGGTCGAAGGCCTCGTAGGTGAGCTCGGCCGCCTCCTGCACGCTCTTGGGCGCCAGGACCAGGTGGAAGTAGTCGCCGTGGCCGCCGCCGCGGGTGGACTGGAAGTAGTCCGCCTGGCCGGGGCTGATGCCTCCCAGGCCGGGGCCCGAGCGCGCGACGTTCACGAGGACGCAGGGCAGGTCCGCGCCGCAGCAGTAGGAGATGCCCTCCTGCTTCAGGGACATACCCGGGCTCGAGGAGCTCGTCATGGAGCGGGCGCCCGCGGCGGCCGCGCCGTAGACCATGTTGATGGCCGCGACCTCGCTCTCGGCCTGTATGAAGGTGCGCTTATGGTCCAGCATATGCTTGGCCATGTAGGCGGTAAGCTCGTTCTGGGGGGTGATGGGGTAGCCGAAATAGGCGGTGCAGCCGGCCCGGATGGCGGCCTCGGCGATCGCCTCGTTACCCTTCATCAATCGCTTTTCTTCAGCCATGTTCGCAGCCTCCTTAGAGCTTGTAGACGGTGACGGCCACGTCGGGGCAGACCGTATAGCAGTTGCCGCAGGCTATGCACTTCTCGAGCGCCACGGCCTTGGCCGGGTAATAGCCCCATGAATTCGGCGCCTCGTCCACGCCGAGTACCTTGGTCGGGCACGAGCGCACGCAGAGCAGGCATCCCTTGCAGCGTTCCCGATCGATCTCGGGCTTGCCTTTGTTCGCCATAGAATCGCTCCTTATCAAAGAGATGACGCCAGCGCCGCGAGGGCGATGCTGGCCAATTTGGTCTCCGCGCTGTCGGCGCGGCTCGTCAGGACTATGGGCTTGGACGCGCCGACGACGATGCCGGCGCCCTTGGCTTGCCCCAGGTCCAGAAGGCACTTGTAGAGTATGTTGCCCGCCTCGATGTCCGGCGCCACCAGGACGTCGGCGTCGCCGGCCACCTCGGAGACGATCTTCTTGATCTTGGCGCTCTCGGCGCTGATCGCGTTGTCCAACGCCAGGGGACCGTCGATCAGGCAGCCCTTGACCTGGCCGCGGCGGTTCATCTGGGTGATCACGGCCGCGTCGGCGGTGCAGGGCATCTTGTCCCAGTTCACCTTCTCCACCGCCGCCAGGAGCGCAACCTTGGGCTGGGCCACGCCGATCGCCTTAGCCACCTGCACGGCGTTGGCGATGATGTCGAGCTTGCCCGGCAGGTCCGGCGCGATGTTGATGGCCGCGTCGGTCACGATCAGGAGCTTGTGGTAGGTCGGGACCTCCATCACCGCCACGTGGCTCGTCAGGCGGCCGGCGTTCAAGCCCGCCTCCTTATTGAGCGCGGCCTTAAGGAGGATGGAGGTGTCGAGCACGCCCTTCATGAGCATGTCGGCCTCGCCGGCCCGCACCAGGGCCACGGCTTGGGCCGCCGCCTTGGCGAAGTCCTTCTCGTCGATCAGGCGATAGCCCGCGAGCTCGGCGCCTAGGTCGGCGGCGATCTGGCGGATCTTGTCCAGGTCGCCTATCAGGATGGGATCGATAAGGCCGTGCTTGGCCGCGTCGAAGACTGCCTCCAGGGCCGATTCCTCGTGCGCCGCCGCCACGGCGACGCGCTTCTTGCCGGCGGCCTTCGCCGCCTCGATGATCTCGCGTACGCTCTTCATCTTATTTATACTCCTGCGCCTTGAGCTCGCCGCCCACGACGCCAAGGCCCGCCTGGGCCAGGGCCTCGAGCTCGCCCTCGCCGGGGTAGGCGGTCAGGGGGGCTATCCAGCCGCAGTAGGCCGCTAGCTTCTCCTGCACGGGCTTACCGTAGGCGATGCCGCCGGTGATGATGAGCCCGTCGACCTTACCGCCGGCCGCGGCCGCGAGGGCGCCTATGGCCTTGGCTACGTTATAGACGAAGGCCTCGTAATAGAGGACGCCTTCGGGCTCGCCCTTGAGGAAGCGGGCCTCCAGGACGCGCATATCGTTGGTGTCGGCCAGGCTAACGAGGCCGCCCTGGCCGGTGATCATCTTAAGGACGTCCTTCTCGGCGTACTTCCCGGAGAAGCAGAGCTTGGCCAGCTCGCCCGCCGGCAGGGTGCCGGCGCGCTCGGGGCTGAAAGGCCCCTCGCCGTTCAAGGCGTTGTTCACGTCGACCACGCGCCCGTTCTTATGCAGGCCCACCGACACGCCGCCGCCCATATGGGCCACGATGAGATTTACCTCCTCGTAGCGCTTGCCGTTATCGCGCGCCCAGCGTCGGGCAACCGCCTTTTGGTTAAGGGCATGGAAGATGCTGCGCTTCCTAAAGGCCTTGTGGCCGTAGATCCTGGCCACGTCTTCAAGCTCGTCCACCACCACCGGGTCGGCTATGAAGGCCGGGACGCCGATTTCCTTCGCCAGGGCGTCGGCTATGAGCGCGCCGAGGTTCGAGGCGTGCTCGCCGTAAGGCGCGGCCTTAAGCTCGGCCTTCATGGCCTCGTTCACCGCGTACACGCCGCCGGGGATGGGCTTTAACAGGCCGCCGCGGCCCACGACGCATGAGAGCTTCTTAATATCGAAACCGCGCTTATCAAGCGCCGCGCGGATATGCTTTTCACGGAATTCATACTGGCTTGCTATCGTCGGGAAGGCAGCGATCTCCTCGGCCGAGTGCGAAACGTTCTCGGTAAAGAGCTCGGTCTGGCCTTCGAAGACGCCTATCTTGGTCGAGGTCGAACCCGGGTTGATTACGAGCACGGTATGAGGCATGACGGCTCCTTGTGATAGGGAATGAGTGATCCGATGCCGCAGTATAGCATAATCATACGCTTACGCAAGTACTTGAACCCTAAAAATGCTAATATTTGAAACGCTATTTTATCTAATGAACCTTTATTCAGTAAAATAGATCAATATCCGGGCCGATTAACCAGGCCGCCGGCCTCCGCCACGCCTATCGCGCGCCGCTTGCGCGCTTGAACCTGGTAAAATGCGTCGAGACGCTCTATTATTCTCCTTAATGAAGCTCGCTTCGCCGCCCGTCGACCCAAGGAACCGGGGATAGGCATGAGCGCGGGCAGTACATAAAGTTAGAAGGATCGCCATGAGGCTTAAAAGTCCCGTGGTCCTGAACGTGACGCGCACCCTCTACCTGTCGCTGGGCATGGAGCTGTCGCTCAGGCTCGCGCGTAGTTTCGTCGAGGGTTACGACGTCAACCGACGCATGGGCTTTCCGCCTTCGGTGCCGGTACCCGTCCAGGACGCCGTCAACAGGATCGTCCTCGACCTCATCGAGGCCGACCTCTTCATCGAGCTCGTCGAATGGCTCGTGCGGACCGACCGGCACGGCTACATGGGCAAGCAGTACGCCGTCGCCGGCATCGACGAGATCCTGAACGGCATGGAGCAGGAGGGCTACCTCCTCGACCCCGAATCAGAATCGTTTTACGAAGATCCCCGCAAGCAACGCACGCCGAGCTGGGGCCGGCTCAAAGCGGGCTTCGAATACCCCATCACCCTCCTCCGCATCGACATAGCCAATAACACCCGCATCGTCAGGGCGAACGACCCCCAAGAGGTCGCCGCCGCCTATGAATACCTCCGCGAGCTCTTTCAGCGCATCGCGGAGAAGCGCCGCGGAAGGGTCTGGCTTTGGGAGGGGGACGGCGGCATGGCCGCGTTCCACTACGGGCACCCGAATATGAGCGCCACGCTCTGCGGCATGGAGTTCATGAACGAGCTGCTCCTGTATAACCTCGGGGCCAACCCTTTAGACAAGCCGATACAGCTGCGCGCGGCGGCCCACGCCGGCTTCATGCGCTACAGCGAGAACCCGGCGGAGCTCCTGCGCGAGGAGCTGGTCAAGGAGACCGTGGAGATCGAATCGCGCTACACGGCCCCGGACAGCCTCTCGATCTCGGCTTCAATTGCGCCGCACGTCGACGGCATCGTCAAGGATTGCCTCGTGCCGCCGCAGGAGTACTGCCCACGGGAAATCCTGTCATACTCGATCCGTCCGCGCCAGGCCCGGGGCGTGCCCCAGGCCAAACGGGCCGCCAAGGACCGCGTATGAAAGCCGTCCTCATCACGCGCTCCAAGGTGCTCGAGCTCCTCTTCGACGGCGTCGAACTCGTGCGCCTCAATCCGGCGGAGCTCGATCCGACCGCCCTCGCCTGGGGTCAGGACGAGCTCGTCTACCTGGATCTGGGATCCGTGCCCAAGCGCCAGCGGGCCGAATGGCTCGAGCGGCTCGCGGCCGCCCGCGGCCTCCGTTGGGCCGTCATCGACCGGGGCCGGTCCCTCGACGACCCGGCCGCCCTCTTCAGGCTCGGCGCCGTCGACTTCATCGGCGCGGAGGCCCGCGAGGGCATCGTGAATCGCGACCGGCTGGACGACATACGGGCCTACGCCGAGCGGCTCGATAACCACGTCCCGAAGGCCGCCCGCCACCGACCCCATCACGGCGGCTTCCCCGGATGGGAAGCCTTAACGGAAGGCAAGGCCTACGAGCTCTGCGCCTTCTACGCCGGCGTCTGGGACGCGGACGGCCTGCGTACCCGCCTAGGCGAGCAACGCTTCGCCCGCTTCAAGGCCGCGGCCATGGGCGTCGTCAACGGCGTCGTCCAAGAGCACGGCGGCCTGTTGTGGATATCCGACGACCAATCCTTCCTAGCCCTCTTCCCCCCCGAGCTGGCCTCGGAGCTCGTCGCCTCGGCCATGCGCATCCTGGCCAACATGCGGATCATCTCCTACGAGCAGCTACGCCTGGAGCAGGAAGTCGGCTGCCTCTATTTCTGCCTCAGGCGCTGCGAGCTCCCCTGGCAGAAGCCGGGACAGACCGGTACCGTCGTCTCCGACGCCCTCAATTACATGTACCACCTCGGCCGAAAATTTACCCCGGCCTGCGCCGTCGACCTCGTCGACGAGCTGGCCGACGCGTTAGATCCCCGGCTCAAGGCCCTCTTCGTCGATGCCGGCACGTTCGAGAACCGTCCCATACGCCGTTTCCACGGCTTCGAGACTACGGGCGGCCCCCCGACCCGAGCCTGACGCGGAAAGCCCGCGCCGCCGGCCGATCAGGTCCCCCGCCCTTTCCCGCCGGCCAAGCCGGTAGTATACTCGAGCCCGTAGCCGCGCCCCCCGGTACGGAGCGCTAGCCTACGCCAAAAAGGAGCCGCCACATGAAAGCCCTCGTCAAGAAATCCCCCGAAGTAGGCCTTTGGATGGAGGACGTGCCAATGCCCGCCGTGGGCGACGCCGACCTCCTCATCAAGGTCAAGAAGACCGCCATCTGCGGCACCGACGTCCACATCTACAAGTGGGACGCCTGGAGCCAGCGCACCATCAAGACCCCCATGACCATCGGCCACGAGTTCGTCGGCGAGATCGTCGAGATGGGCCGCGCCGTCCAGGGCTACAAGATCGGCGAGCGCGTCTCGGCCGAGGGCCACATCGTCTGCGGCGTCTGCCGCGCCTGCCGCGCCGGCAAGCGCCACCTCTGCCCCAACACCCGCGGCGTCGGCGTCAACCGCGACGGCTGCTTCGCCGAATACGTCGCCGTACCGGCGAGCAACGCCTGGCACGTCCATGACAAAATCCCCGACGAGGTCGCCGCCATCTTCGACCCCTACGGCAACGCCACCCACACCGCCCTGTCCTTCGACATGGTCGGCGAGGACGTCATCATCACCGGCGCCGGCCCCATCGGCTGCATGGCAGCCGCCATCGCGCGCCACGTAGGCGCGCGCAACGTCGTCATCACCGACGTCAACGACTACCGCCTAGAGCTGGCCAGGAAGCTCGGCGCCAACCGCCCCGTCAACGTGGCCCGCGAGAAGCTCGAGGACGTCATGAAAAACGAGCTGGGCATGGTCGGCGGCTTCGACGTGGGCATGGAAATGTCCGGCAGCCCCCAGGCCTTCGAGCAGATGCTCGATAACATGTACAACGGCGGCCGCATCGCGCTCCTGGGGATCCTGCCCAACGGCGCCGGCATCGACTGGGACAAAGTCATCTTCAAGGGCCTCTTCCTCAAGGGCATCTACGGCCGCGAGATGTACGAGACCTGGTACAAGATGCAGACCATGCTCCTGTCGGGCCTGGACATCAGCCCCGTCATCACCCACCGCTACGCGTTCGACGATTTCCAGAAAGGTTTCGACGCCATGATCTCCGGCCAATCGGGCAAGGTGGTCTTGAGCTTGGAGTAGGGGGCGCGACCCCCGCTGCGCGGGGGTCGGGCTGCTCCGGGCTTCGGCCGGGTGCGTACGCACCCGGCTCCCTGCGGGCCCCTCCGCATCCCTCGCGCGGGGTGCTTCGCACATAGGGGGGATACCCCCCTAAGACCCCCTGCGTTGCTCGCTAGCTCGCACCGCA
>CALKWG010000343.1 GCA_938004315.1 uncultured Spirochaetaceae bacterium | reverse complement strand
TCGTCTTCCTGACGAAGGACGACGTGCCGGGTAAAAATCAACTGGGCACGGCGGTCGAGGACGAACCCCTCTTGGCCGACGGCGAATGGCATTTCCAAGGCCAGGTATTAGCCCTGGTCCTCGCCTCGTCGCGGAGCCTGGCGCGCCGCGCCGCCGCCCGCGTCAAGATCCTGGGGCGCGAAGACCTGCGGCCAATAGTCGACGAGCGCGAAGCCTACAGGCTCGGTAAGCTCATCCTATCACCTCGGACCCAGCGCATGGGCGACCCCGAAGCGGCTTATAAGGACTGCGACTATATCTTCACCGGGCGCGTCGACAACGGCGGCCAGGAGCACGTCTACCTGGAGACCCAAGGGGCGATAGCCTGGGCCGACGACTCCGGCGGCGCCCGGATCGTCTCGGGCACCCAAGCCCCCTCGGCCACCCAGAAGATAGCGGCCCGCGTCCTGGGCGTCCCCATGAACCTGGTGGAGATCGAGACCAGGCGCTTAGGCGGCGCGTTCGGCGGCAAGGAGGACCAGGCCAACGGCTGGGCGGCCCTCGCCGCCTTAGGGGCGGTTAAGACCGGGCGTCCGGTTAAGATTTATTTAAACCGTCGCGACGATATGCAGGCCACCGGCAAGCGCCACCCCTACTCGTCCGACTTCAAGATCGGCCTCAAGGCCGACGGGACGATCCTGGCCTTCGAAGCGGACTATTACCAGAACGCCGGGGCGGCCTGCGACCTATCGCCGGCCATATTGCCGCGCACCCTGTTCCACGCCGCGGGCGCCTACCATATCCCGAACGTCCGCGTGACCGGCTCCATGTGCCGTACGAACCTCGTGCCCTTCACCGCCTTCCGGGGCTTCGGCGGTCCGCAGGGCCTCTTCGTCATCGAGAGCGCCATCGAGAAAGCCGCCCGCGCCATGGGCAAGGACCCGGCGGAGATACAGCTGAAGAACCTCTTATCCGAGGGAGACAGCTTCCACTACGGCATGACCGCGACCGACGTCAGGGCCCGCGCCACGGTCGAGCGCTGCCTGGCCAAGGCCGACTATGCGGGTCTGCGTAAGCGCATCGACGAGTACAACGCCTCGCATCGAGATTCCAAGCGCGGCGCCGCCGTCTTCCCGCTCTGCTTCGGCATCAGCTTTACCAAGATCATGATGAACCAGGGCGGCTCGCTGGTGCACGTCTATAACGACGGCTCGGTCAGCGTCTCTACCGGCGCCATCGAGATGGGCCAGGGCGTGGGGCGGAAGATAGCCTTGGTCGCCGCGGCGGCCCTGGGCGCCCAGGTCGCCTCCGTACGCATCGAGAGCACGCGCACCACCACGGTGGCCAATACCATGCCCACGGCGGCCAGCACCGGCGCGGACATCAACGCCATGGCCGCCCAGGTCGCCTGCCTGGAGCTACGTAAGCGCCTCGTCGCCTCGGCGGCAGAGAAGCTCGGCACCGTCTCCGATGAGATCGAGCTCAGGGACGGACGGGTCTATCGTAACGGCGCCGACGCCGGGTTATCCTTCGCCGAGCTCGTCGCCTTCGCGCACGAGCGCCGCGTGGACCTCTCCGCCCACGGCTTCTACGCCACGCCCGGCCTCTTCTTCGACCTGGCCAAGGAGCAGGGCACGCCCTTCTTATACCACGTCTACGGCTGCGCGGTGGTGAGCGCCACCGTCGATACGCTCCGCGGCTACTACCGCTTCGACGACGCCGTCATCGTGCACGACATCGCGAACTCCATCGACCCCGTCGTTGACCTTGGGCAGATCGAGGGCGGCTTCGCCCAGGGCCTAGGATGGGCGGCGCTCGAGGAGCTCAAGTTCGACGAGGCGGGGCGGCTCCTGGCTAATACCCTCTCGACCTACAAGCTGCCCGACGCACACTTCATGCCGCGCATGGACGTGGAGTTCTTCGATAAGCCTAACCCCAAGACCGTGGCCAACTCCAAGGCGGTAGGAGAGCCGCCGCTCATGTACGGCATGGCTGGCTACTTCGCCGTGCTGGATGCCCTGCGGGCCGCCCGGCCGGATGCCGAGGGCTTCTACAGCATACCCATGACGCCGGAGAAGGCGCTCATGTTCCTCTGCGGCGAGCGTATCCCCGAGCGCGCCTGGGTCGCGCGCGAAGGCTCGCCGGCCGTTACGAAAGGAGCCGGATCGTGATCGTCAAGAACGTGCGCTGCGCCCTGCCCGGCCATGAGCGCCTGGTCAAGCGCGACCTGCGGATCGTGGGCGAGAAGATCGTCAAGATCGCCGACGCCATCGAGCCCGAGGAGGGCGAGGAAGTACTCGACGCGGAGGGCTTGGAGCTGTACCCGGGCGCCATCGACCCGCACGTGCACTTCAACGAGCCGGGCTTTACGCACCGCGAGGACTTCTACCACGGCTCCATGGCGGCGGCCCGCGGCGGCGTCACCGCCGTCGTGGACATGCCCTGCACCTCGCTGCCGCCGGTGACGACGCTCGAAAACCTCAGGCAGAAGCTCAACGTGATGGAGAAGCGGAGCGTCGTCGATTACGCGCTCTTCGGCGGCGTATCCGGCCACCGCATCGAACAGGCCCTGGCCGAAGACATGGAGGCCCTAGCGCCTTACGTGGTCGGATTCAAGTGCTATACGGTCTCGGGCATGGACACCTTCACCGCGGTGGACCACTACGGCCTCGGCCGCGCCGCCGCGAAAGCAGAGGCCGTAGGCCGCCCTCTCCTCCTGCACGCGGAGGACGCGGGCGTCGTGCTGCCCGCCACCAAGGCGATGAAGGAGCGCTCCGTGGCCGAGGACCGCGACCCGGCCTGGGACGACTACGTGGCCTCGCGCCCGGAGTCCGCCGAGCTCGTAGCCGCGGCCGCGGCCGTGGCCCTGGCCCGCGGCCGCGAGGGCACCCTACATATCGTGCACGTCGGCACCGCCGAAGCCGCCGAGCTCATCGCCGCGGGAGGCGCGACCTGCGAGACCTGCCCGCATTACCTGGCCTTCTCCGCCGAGGATTTCGCCGACAAGGGCTCGTCCTTGAAGACCGCGCCTCCGGTAAAGCATCGCGGCCAATCCGAGCGGCTGTGGAAGCTCCTAGCCGACGGGACCATCTCGTTCATAGCCAGCGACCACGCGCCGGCCCCTCATAAGGAGAAGAACACGGGCTCGGTATGGACCGATTACGGCGGTATCCCCGGCACGGGCACCCTCTTCCCCTATCTGTACGCCGAAGGCTACAAGGCCGGACGCCTGTCCCTGCCGGCCTTCCTGCGAGCCACGAGCGGGGCGGCGGCGGCGCGCTACGGCCTGGACGGAGGCAAAGGCTCGCTGGAGCTCGGCAAGGACGCCGACTTCGTCCTCGTCGATCCCGATGGCGAGTACCTGGTCAAGGGCGAAGAGCTCTTAAGTAAAGGAACGATTACGCCCTTCGAAGGCATGCGCCTTAAGGGCGCGATACGGGCGACCTACGTACGGGGCCGCCCGGTATGGGTGGCGGGCGGCGGCATAGCCGCGCCTATAGGCTACGGAAAACATCTCTGTTGGGGGTACCGGTGAGCAAGATCATGAAGGCGCTATCCATGCGCGAGCTACTGACCCGCGTGGCGGGCGAATGGGCGGCCAAGGGCTCGGCCTACGACATACCGAAGGCAGCCGTCGAGCGCATCCTGGCCCTGGAGGCCGCCTCTCCCGGCTTCGAGGTGAACGGCTACCGCGTCAGCCTGCCGATCGGCCCGGCCGCCGGCCCGCACACCCAGATCGCGCCGAACTTAGTGGCCGCCTGGCTGGCCGGCTCGCGGGTCTTCGAGCTCAAGACCGTGCAGGAGAACGACGCCCTGCACATCGACAAGCCCTGCATCGACGCCCTGGACGAGGGGCACAACGTCGAGTGGTCGACCGAGCTCACCTTGGCCGACGCGCGGGACGAGTACCTGCGCGGCTGGATAGCCATCCAGGTCCTCCGCGCCGCCTTGGGCTCGGCCGGCGGCTTCATGTTCAACATGTCGGTCGGCTATACCTTGGACGGCATCAAGGGCGCCAAGGTCGACGCCTTCATCGAGGGCATGCGCTCCCCGGCGAAGCACCCGCAGAGCGCGCCCGTCTGGGCCGCGAGCCTGAAAGAGGCCGAGGAGGTAATCCGCGGCGCCGCCTTCGCCAAGGCCTTCGGCCTCGAGGGACAGGCCCGAGCCTTAGCGGTCGCGCAAGCCATGCCCGCTTCCCCCATCCACTCGGTCACCCTATCGACCATGCACGGCTGCCCGCCCGACGAGATCGAGCGCATCGGCGCTTACCTCATCGAGGATAAGGGCTTCGATACCTACGTCAAGCTCAACCCGACGCTCTTAGGCTACGACGCGGCTCGGCAGATCCTGGACGCGACCGGTTGGGAACGCGTGACGATTACCCGGCCTAACTTCGAGCACGACTTGCAGTTCCCGCAGGCTTTGGCCTTAGTCGCCTCGCTCCGCGCGAAGGCCGCCGCCAAGAAGCTCCGCTTCGGCATCAAGCTGTCCAACACCCTGGCCAACGTCAACGACGGCAAGCGCATGCCCGGCGGCGAGCGCTACATGTCCGGCCGCGCCCTCTTCCCGATCACTACCCGGCTGGCCGCAGAGCTTTCCAAGGCCATACCCGACTGCCCGCCTTTCAGCTACTGCGGCGGCGCCTCGGCCGTCAACGCCAAAGCTTGCCTGGAGGCCGGCTTAGGCCCCCTGACCGTAGCCACCGATATCTTAAAGCCCGGCGGCTACCTGCGCCTGGAACCCATGGCCCGCGCCGCCGTCGAAGCGCTGAAGGGTAAGCTCCCTTCCCGGCCCGACGCTACCAAGCTCGCCGCGCTGGCGGCCGACGCGCTCAAGGCGCCCGAGTACCGCGGCGATTACAAGAAGGGCGAGACGCGGATAGCGAAGAAGCTACCTCTAACCGACTGCTTCGCCGCGCCCTGCGTAGAGGCCTGCCCGGCCGCCCAGAAGCCGCCGGCCTACATGAAGGCCCTGGCCGCCGGCGACGCGAAGCGCGCCTTGTCCATCGTCCTGGCCGATAACCCCCTGCCCCGCATAACGGGCGTGCTCTGCGACCACCAGTGCATGTACGCCTGCGCCCGCGTAGACTATGAAGGCTCGGTGGAGATCCGCGCGATGAAGCTGGGCTGCGCCCGCGCCGCCGATATCCCGGCGGTAAAGAAGCCGGCCGTAGCCGGCAAGGGCAAGGCGGCCGTGTTCGGCGCCGGCCCCGCGGGACTCTCGGCCGCCCATTACCTGGCGCTGGAGGGCTACCCGGTCACCGTCTTCGATAAGGCGGCGAGTCCCGGCGGCGTGCCCGCCGACGTGATCCCGGCCTTCCGCATCGCCCGCGAGGACATAGCCGCCGACGTCGAGCGCATCAAGGCCTTGGGAGCCCAGTTCGTCTGCGGCTGGGACGGGAAGATAGACCTGGCCGCGCTTAAGGCCCAAGGCTATACGAGCTTCGTTATAGCGACCGGCGCCCCCTCGCCGCGCGAGCTGCCGCTCAAGGGCGAGGGCATCGAAATCGTCGACGCGCTCGAGTTCCTAGAAGAGGCCCACCGCGCCGCCCGTGAGAAGCGCGCCAATCGCTACGCTGGCGCCAAGTCCATCGTCGTGGCCGGCGGCGGCAATACCGCTATGGACGCCAGCCGCGTGGCCGCGCGCCTGCCTGGCAAGCCCTCGGTGAGCATCCTCTACCGCCGCACCCTGGCCGAGATGCCCGCCGACCGCGAAGAGTTCGAGGCGGCGTTGGCAGACGGCGTGTCCTACTACGAGCTGTCGTTACCCGAGTCGGCCGCGCCCGCCGCCGCCGGCGCCCTGCCGACCCTGACCGTGCGCGAGATGGAGTTGGGCGAGCCCGACGCCTCCGGCCGCCGCGCCCCCGTCGCGAGCGCCCGCGCCCGTACCGTCCCCTGCGACCTGATCGTGGCCGCCGTGGGCGAGACGCCCGACCTGGCCCTGCTTACCAGCCTCGGCCTGGCCGTCGGCAAGGACGGCAGGCCCGTCACCGACCCCGCGACCATGGCCGGCTCCGTGCCCGGGCTCTACGTGGCCGGCGACGCCCGCCGCGGTCCTTCGAGCATCATCGCCGCCGAGGCGGACGGCCGCAAGGCCGCCTATGCCATCCTCCGCGCCGCCGGGATCGAGCCCTCGCTCATGCCGCTAGCGCCCGGCGCCCCCGATTATGACGCGCTGTCGCGCCGCGGCGAATACCTGCCGAGCGTCGAAAGCGCCCGGGCCGAGCCGGGTAGCGATCCCGCCTTCGTGAAGCGCGAAGCCGAGCGCTGCCTCTCCTGCGGCTCAGCCTGCCTGCGCTGCGTCGAAGTCTGCCCTAACCGCGCCAATCTGGCCCTTCCGGTCGCCGCGGCCGCCGGCGCGCCTTATAAGCAGGCGATACAGATCCTGCACGTGGACGAGCTGTGCAACGAATGCGGCAACTGCGGCTTCTTTTGCCCCTACGAAGGCGAGCCCTACCTGGGGAAGCCCACCTTCTTCGGCGACGAGGCTGGCCTACGCGCCTCGAAGAACGCCGGCTTCGCCTTCGTTGGCGCGGCCGACAAGCCGGCGCTCCTCCTGCGCACCGAGCCGGGCGAGAAGGACGAGGCGCGCGCCTTGGAGTTCGACGCGTGGAACGGCGCGGCTGCCGGCGCGGCCGGCGGGGCCGAGGCCGCCCTCCTATCGCTCGCCCGCACGGTCTGGCGCGAGCATGCCTATCTCATTCCGAAAGGACGCGTATGATACTCATCGAGAACGTCCGTATACTGCACTTTAGCCCAGGCTCGGTCTCCGAGCCCATGGACGTGGCCATCGACGGCGCCCTAATAAAGGAAGTCGGCAAAAATTTGGCCGCCCGCTACCCCGGCGCCGAGCGCCGCTCGCCCGGCGGCTACCTGAGCCCGGGCCTGGTGTGCTCGCACAACCACTTCTACTCGGCCCTGGCCCGCGGCCTCATGGTCGGCGTGGCGCCGAGCAAGGACTTCGCCCAGCAGCTCAAGCACCTCTGGTGGCGACTGGACCGCGCCTTGGACGAGGGACTAGTGCGCGCCTCGGGCCTGGCCGGCGCCGCGGAGGCGGTACGCTGGGGCGTGACGAGCGTCGTAGACCACCACGCGAGCCCCGAGTTCATAGACGGCTCCCTGGACGCCTTGTCCGAGGGCTTCGAGGCCGTGGGACTGCGCGGCGTGCTCTGCTATGAGACCACCGACCGCAACGGCGCCGAGGGCGCGGCCGCCGGCGTCGCCGAGAACCTGCGCTGGGCCAAGGCCGTGGACGCCCGGCGCGCGCGCGGCGAGGAGCCCCTGGTCGAGGCGGCCATAGGCGCGCACGCCCCCTTCACCGTGGGCGATGCCACGCTCGCCGCCCTGGCCGGCGCGGTCAAGGCTACGGGGCGCGGGCTCCATATACACGTGGCCGAGGACAAGTTCGACGCCGTGCATAGCCGCCACGAGTACGGCAAGGACATCTGCCGCCGGCTGGACGACGCCGGGCTCCTAGGCGCCAAGACCATACTGGGCCACGGCCTCTACCTAAGCCGCGACGAAGTGGATTTGGTCAACGAACGCGACGCCTTCCTCGCGCACAACGCCCAATCCAATATGAACAACGACGTAGGCTATAACCATCAATTGCCGCTCTATAGGAACGCGGTCCTGGGCACCGACGGCATAGGCTCGGACATGCTGCAGAGCGCCAACTGGGCCTTCTTCAAGCATCGCGACGCAGGCGGCCAGCTCTGGATGGACGCGTTCCTGGGCATGCTGCAGAACGGCAACCGCCTCCTGGAGCGCTACTTCCCCGGCAAGAAGTTCGGCCGCGTCGAGGCCGGCTACCAAGCCGACCTGGCCTTCTGGGACTACGACCCGCCGACGCCGCTCCTGGACGGCAACGTCGCCGGCCACGCGGCCTTCGGCCTATCGAGCGCCATGGTCTCGGGCACCATGGTAGCCGGGCGCTTTATCATCGAGAATAGGAAAGCGAACTTCGATTACGCCGGCGCCATGGCGCGCGGGCGAGAACAGACTATACGACTATGGAAGCGCATGGAGGAAAGGAAATGAGCATGCAGAACGGTAAGGACATCAAGGCTAAGGCCGAGGCCCTCAAGGACTGGACCGCTAAAAACCTGTCGGAGATCATCAAGGTCCCCGCGATGAGCAACAAGGAGAAGGAGCGCATCCTCTTCCTCAAGGACATGTGCGAGAAGGCCGGCTTCGACGAGGTGAGGATCGACGGCCTAGGTAACCTCTTGGCGCGCGTCGGCAGCGGCCCTAAGATCCTGGCCATCGACGCCCATATCGACACCGTGGGCATCGGCGACCGCAGCCAGTGGAAGAAGGACCCCTTCTCCGGCGACATCGAGAACGGCCTGGTGCACGGCCGCGGCACGAGCGACCAGACCGGCGGCGCCGCCAGCATGATCACCGCCGGCCGTATCCTGAAGGAGCTGGGCTACAAGGGCAAGTACTCCGTCTGGTTCGTGTTCTCTATTATAGAAGAGGACTGCGACGGCATGTGCTGGAAGTACCTCATCGAGGAAGAAGGCTTCAAACCTGACTTCTTCGTCTCCACCGAGCCGACCACCCTGCGCCTCTACC
>CALKWG010000342.1 GCA_938004315.1 uncultured Spirochaetaceae bacterium | reverse complement strand
CCGCTACGCGTGCGCGCCATGACCGGCGGCCGCGCGAGCCCCTTGAGCGCGTAGCTCAGGGCCGCCGCCGTGGAGCCGGTGCCGCAGGCCAGGGTCTCGGCCTCTACGCCGCGCTCGAAGGTGCGGATATGGACGAGCCCGCCCTCGAGCGCGCAGACGCTCAGGTTAACGCCCTCGGGAGCGAAGCGCGGATGACGCCTGAGGATCGGCCCCGCGCGATCCAGCTCGAGCGTCGCCAAGGCGGCCGCGGGACCCGGTCCGGCCGCGGGCGAGCCGTCTATCCGGAGCTCGCCCAGGTCTACGATGAAGTGCAGGCTGCCTAAGTCGACGAAGCGGCCGGAGGCTACGATCCCGTCGGCCTCGACGCCTTCCTCGAGCCTCGTCGAGTAGCGGGGGTCCAGCTCGAAGCGCGATCGATCCGGCGCGAGCGCGACGCCGCGGTAGGGGCGGCCGGCGAACTCGAACGAGATCGCCTCGCCGTAGGCGGCCCATCCCCGGCGCGCGGCGAAGACCAAGGCGCAGCGCGCCCCGTTGCCGCAGAGCATGCCCCCCGAGCCGTCGGCGTTGTAGAAGGCCACCGAAAGGCGCGGCGGCCCCGATATAACCATAAGGCCGTCGGCTCCGATCCCGTAGCGCCTATCGCAGAGTCGGCTCGCGAACCCGGCCGGCGCTTCGGCCCCGCCCTCCGAAGCGCGGGCCCAGGCCTCGGCGTCCGCTATGATGAAATCATTCCCGGCCCCGGTCATCTTGGTGAAGCGCACGGCCTACCTCCGTATCGTTTTTCGTAGTGCGATGCGAGCATACATGATTCGCCGGCGATTGAGTATCCAGAAAATCGAATTGGCATATTAGAGAGGGTTGACAAGAGCATAAAATATCGATAAAACAACTATATAAATTGTTTAGGAGAAGCTATGAAGATGAAGCATGCTCTCGCGGGCCTCGTGGCCTGCGTCGCCTTAATGGCCGCCGCCTGCGCCGGCTCGGCCCGGCGATATAGCGCCGGCAGCTATGAAGGCCGCGGCCAAGGCTACGGCGGCGCCATTCGCGTATCCGTTACGGTGAGCGAAAAGGCGATCGTCGGTATCGAGCTCTTAGAAATGAACGAGACGCCGTATCTCGGCGACGCGGCCATCGATACCCTCATCGGCCGCATGGTCGCCGCCAATACCGCCGAGGTCGATATGGTAAGCGGCGCGACCAGGTCCAGTACCGGCTTCATCGCCGCGGTCAAGGACGCGCTGTCGCAAGCCGGTTTCGTAGGCGCCGCCAGGGGCAAGGTCGCTCGGAACGTACCCGCCAAGGCTTACGACGTCGTCGTCATCGGCGGCGGCGGCGCCGGGCTCTCGGCGGCCAACGCCGCGGCGGCCAAGGGCGCGAAGGTCGCCGTCTTCGAGAAGATGGGCGTGCTCGGCGGCAATACCGTCAGGGCTACCGGCGGCATGAACGCCGCCGGCACCGAGTTCCAGGCGGCCCGAGGCATCGCCGATTCGGCCGAGACCTTCTACCAGGACACCATGAAGGGCGGCTATAACCTGAACGATCCCGCCCTGGTGCGCGTCCTCGCCGAGCGCGGCGCCGAGTCGGTGGCCTGGGTAGCCGGCATGGGCGGCGACCTCTCCGACGTCGGCCGCATGGCCGGCTCCAGCGTCAACCGCACCCACCGGCCCTCAGGCGGCGCCAAGGTCGGCCCCGAGCTCGTGAAGGCCCTCGGTAACGCCGCCCAAGCTAAGCCCGGACTGTCCGTCTTCACCGAAGCCGAGGTCCTCTCCATCCGGCGCGATAGGAAGGGCGCGGTCGACGGCGTGACCGTACGCGTCGCCGGCAAGGAATACCGCGTCGCCGCCAAGGCCGTGGTCCTGGCCACCGGCGGCTTCGGCGCCAATAACGAGCTCGCGGCGAGCTACGTGCCCGGCTTGGCCGGCTTCGCCACGACCAACCAGCCCGGCGCTACCGGCGACGGCATCCGCCTGGCTCGGGCCCTCGGCGCCGCCCTGGTCGACATGGACCAGATCCAGACGCACCCGACCTACGCCCCCGACGGCGGCGAGATGGTGACTGAGGCCGTACGCGGTAACGGCGCCATCATCGTGAACAAGGCCGGCAGGCGCATCGGCAACGAGCTGGCTACCCGCGACGTCATGTCCGCCGACATCCTGGCCCAGGAGGGCAAGGTCGCCTACCTGGTCTTCGATACCTCGATCAGGAAGAGCCTGGCCGCCATCGAAAGCTACGTGAAGGCCGGCTTCGTCATGGAGGCCGCGACGCCCGAGGCCCTGGCCGCGCTCATCGGCGGCGAACCCGCCGTCTTGGCGGCCACGGTCGAGCGCTATAACGGTTTCGTCGCCGCCAAGAAGGACGACGAGTTCGGACGCGCGGACATGCCGCGCGCCTTAGTCCAGGCGCCGTACTACGCCATCAAGGTGACCCCCGCCATCCACCACACCATGGGCGGCGTCAAGATCGACGTCTCCGCCCGGGTCATGGGCGAGGACGGCGCGGCCATCCCCGGCCTCTTCGCCGCCGGCGAGGTGACCGGCGGCGTGCACGGCGGTAACCGCCTGGGCGGCAACGCCCTATCGGATATCGTCACCTTCGGCCGCATCGCCGGCGAGAATGCCGCCGCCATGGCCAAGAACTAGGACGCGTCCGCGACTGAATGGGGTTAAGCGCGAGCGTTCCTATCCGTTCCGCGTAGCGTTTACCATATGATAAGCGGCCGGTTATGGCGCGTATGCGCCTAAACCGGCCGCTTTCTCGTTGCCCGAAGGCCGCCCGCCGCATGCGTGGGGGCGGCGTTCCCACGGCTCGAGTCTGGCTCGGCCTAATTCTTACGTCGATACTCCCAAGGAGCCTCCGGCGCCGGTTCGGTCCAGAGCCCGCGCCGCGAGGCGCGCGCGGCCGCCTCGGCGGCCTTATAGGCCGGCGTGTCGTCGTATTCGGCGTAGTGCCAGGCCAGGCCGGCTTTAAGGAGCTCGAGGTTCCAGTTCGTCGTCCCGATGAGGACCTCGGCTATGAGCCGGCCGTATCGATCGACGTCGAGCACGCGAAGCGCCACGGCCTTCCCGGCTACCGAGTCGACTAGGAAATCGCGCGCCTTCGTCCCGAAGGCCTGGCCGCGCTCCGGCGCGTCGACGCCGTGCAGCCGTACCCTGAAATTCTTCTCCCCCGCGCGGACCGTCAGGGAATCGCCGTCGCTGATGCGTATCACCCGGGCCTCGAAGCTGAACTGCGCCGCTACCGGCGATACGACGGCGATGAAAAAAACCGCCATCGCAAGTACACATTTTAAAGGCTTGGTATTATAGTCATGTACCATGAAGCTCTCCTCTTCGGTAGCGAACTATAGCATGCGCCTCCCGCTCGCGCTCGCCTTCATGGCCGTCGTCGCCATTTCGGTTGGCGCTCAGGAGTCCGATTATCTCCGCCTGGGCATGAGGCCGCACGAGGCCGCCTCGGTCTACACGGCCTTACGCTCATGCTCGAACGCGCCCTTTACGGAAGGCCCCGGGCTCATGGGCTGGGAGGCGCCACTCTACGGCGGCTACGCTTCAATAGAAATCCGCTTCGGATCGAGCGGCGCCGAAACGCTCTCGTACCACATTCGTCCGTCGGGCGGCGCCGACGCGGCCTCTATGTTCGCCGCGGCCGTCGTCGATCGGACGCGGGCGCACGGCGCGCCGTCCGCTCGTGAAGGGGGAGGCGCGCTCTGGATCCTGCCTGAGGGCCGGCTCGAGATACAGCTCGTCGATGGCGAGCTCCTTATCGAACTCAGCAGCCGCTAGCTATCCTGAGGCTAGGCGATAGAGCTCCGAAAGCTCGGCGCGGCCGAGGATGCGCGGAACCGGGTAGAGGGGGTTGGCCTCGGCGAGCGCTCTCTCGACCATGGCCGGGACGTCGGCCGCCTTGATCGCGTCGATGCGCTGCGGTATCCGCATCGCCTGGTTCATCGCCTTGACTCGTTCGATGAAGGCCTGCGCCGCGTCGGCGGGAGCGGCGTCGGGCGGGGAGACGCCCGCTGCCTTGGCCATGATCGCCAGGCGCGGGGCCGCCGACGCGCCGTAGTACTCTAGGACGATAGGTAGGAGCACCGAGTTGGCCAGGCCATGGGGGACGCCGTAGAATCCGCCCAGGGTATGGGCGACCGCGTGCACGTAGCCGACGTAGGCGCGCGTAAAGGCCTTGCCCGCCAGGTACGCGGCTTTCATGAGCCGGCCGCGCCGCTCTACGTCGCTACCGTCCATATAGGCCTCGACCAAGTCGGCGAAGATGATCCTCGCGGCCTCGAGCGCGTCGCGCTCGGTCTCGGCGCTATTGCTCCGGCCGATGAAGGCCTCTACCGCATGGGTGAGCGCGTCCATGCCCGTCGTGGCGGTGATGGCCGGCGGGAGCCCCACCGTCAGCTCGGGGTCCAGCACGGCGTAATGCGGTATCAGGGCGTGGTCGTTGATAGGATACTTTTCGTGGGTCTCTGGGTTGGAGATGACGGCCGCCAGGGTGGCCTCGCTGCCGGTGCCGGCCGTGGTCGGCACGGCTACGAAGGGCGGCATGGGCCTGCCGACCTTCAAGAGCCCCTTCATAGCCTGCACGCTCTTCCGGGGGCGGGCCAGGCGCGCCCCGACGCCCTTGGCGCAATCCATGGGTGAGCCGCCGCCTAGGGCGACGATGGCGTCGCAGCCCTCGGCGCGATAGATAGC
Source organism: uncultured Spirochaetaceae bacterium (assembly GCA_938004315.1). Classification (GTDB taxonomy): domain Bacteria; phylum Spirochaetota; class Spirochaetia; order Treponematales; family UBA12059; genus DAIPLR01. The sequence continues at coordinate 1,035 of CALKWG010000342.1, read as the reverse complement.
CAGGGCGTCCTCGATGTTTCGTATCGTCGGGTTGGGTACCGTGCCGTCGTAGAGCGCGTACGCAAGCCCGGCCGCCTCGAGCCCCGCCATGAGGGGCTTATGGACGCCCAGCTTGGCCAAGCCTTGGTCGGTTACGATCAGGGGCTTGTGTATGCCCTTGCCCGCGAGGAAGGCCGGAAGCCTCCCTAAGCTCCCGGGGCCTTCGAGGAGCTCGGGCTCACGCCAGGGCATGAGCGGCGAGACGAGCTTGAATACCCCTTGATATATCCGTGCGAACGCTACGTACGCTCCCATCGAGGCCCTCCTGGCTCAATACCTAAAGACTACGCGCAGGTAAAAATTATCATCGTTCGGATTCCTCCGCAACGCTGCGTCGGGCGGGTCGCCGAGATTGATATCGGCGCCGCCGGCCACGCTCCAGTGGTCGCTCAGGTGATAACTCAGGCGCGGAGCCAGATAGATTTCAGGCGAGAAGAAAAAGCCGACGTTGAGCTCGGCCTTGAGCCGCTCGCGCAGGAACTGCCGTTCGAAGTGGGCTACGATGAAGGCGATGTTCTGAAGGGGCTGGGTATGGAAGCCCTGGACCGCCTCGGCGAAGTAGTCGAGCGCCGCCTCTTCGTCTCCCGCTTGGAGCTCATGCTTGCCATGGTTGATGAAGTGCGCGTATACCACGCTGAACTGGCTTAAGATGCCGAAGGGTAGGTTGGCCAAATACTGCGTGTTGACGGTGATCTCGGCGTTGCGGGCGCCGGGGTCCGTGCCGTCCAGGTCGTCCGTCAGCTTGAAGGCTATATCCTGGCTGAAGGTGCCGCTGCCCAGCTTAAAGGCGTAGGCGCCGCCGAAGACATGGCGCTTGCGGTAGACCGTCTCTATATCGTCGGGGGCGGCGGCGCTCAGGACGGCCGGCCTTACGAAGTCCGGCGTCTGGTCGGTATACCAGCCGTAGAGCAGCTGAAAGTCGACCCGCTCGCCGAAGCGGCTATACTGCACGAAGAGCGAATGCGGCTCGTCGAGTATGAACGCCTCGTCGCGCCA
>CALKWG010000341.1 GCA_938004315.1 uncultured Spirochaetaceae bacterium | reverse complement strand
CAAGGTAGCACAGATGCCGTAGAGGGTCAAGTTTCGGCCGGGTCAGGACATAGCCGGCCCGGACGCGACGAAGGGCGCGCTCCCTTGCGGAAACGCGCCCTCCTTCGCATTGGGAGCTAAAGCTTGGTTTACTTAACGACTCGGGTGCCGGCCTTGCCGTCGACCGCTTCCTGGGCCTTCTCCAGGCTCGTGATGACTACGAGCTTGCCGCCGCGCTTGATAAAGTCTACGGCCGCCTCGATCTTGGGGCCCATGGAGCCCTTGGGGAACTGGCCGTCGGCCATGTGCTTCTCGGCCTCGGCGACGGTCATGCTGTCCAAGACCTTCATATCGGGCTTCTTGAAGTTGATGGCCACCCTGTCGACGCCGGTCAGGATGAGGAGCTCGTCGGCGCCGATCTGGCTGGCCAGGAGCGCACTGGCGCGATCCTTGTCGATGACCGCGTCCACGCCGTCGAGCGTGCCGTCGGCGTTACGGCATACGGGTACGCCGCCGCCGCCTACGGCGATGACGACCTTACCGCTCTTCAAGAGCTCGTGGATGGTCTCCTTCTCGACCACGTCCACGGGGATGGGGCTGGCGACGACGCGGCGGTAGCCGCGGCCCGGGTCTTCCTTCATCACCCAGCCCTTGGACTTGCAGGCGTCCAGGTCGGCTTCCTTGAAGAAGGGGCCGACGTACTTGGTGGGATTGAGCATGGAGGGGTCGTTCTTGTCGACGACGACCTGGGTGACGACGGTGACCACGTCCTTCTTGACGCCGGCCTTGACGAGGGCGTTCATCAGGGACTGCTGCACCATGTAGCCGATGGAGCCCTGGGTATCGGCGACGATGACGTTGAGCGTCGCGGGGGGCACCTGGGCGGCGCCGGCCTCGTTACGGATCAGGTGCACGCCCGCCTGGGGGCCGTTGCCGTGCGTAAGCACGACGTGGTGGCCCTCTTTAACGAGGCCCACGATGGCGGCCATGCTCTTGCGGGTATTCTCGAACTGCTCCTGGATGGTGCCCTGGGTACCCTCTTCGATGAGGGCGTTGCCGCCGAGCGCCACGACGATAGTCTTCTTGCTCATGTCGAACCTTCCTTTTTAGCGAGCTTTCCCGCGATCCTACATGCGGATCACGCCGCACGGACGTCGCGATGGAAAGGGCGCTACAGTATACTCCGCCGGCTCGCCAAACGACAATCGCGGCGGGCTTGAGCCGAGCCCGTATGCGCCATGATGCATAGGAATCGCATACGGCTTTGCCCCCGGGCGACCGCGATAGTACTTTTGCAGTGGCGGACGCCGGATCGACGCCGGCGCCCCTCAAAACGCTTACAGGAGGCGCTCGGTGGAAATACTCAAGGCCATAGCCGATAGGCGCGCATACCGCGCGATCAAGGACGAGCCTTTGCCCCAAGGGACGCTCGCCCTTATACTGGAGGCGGGAACGCTCGCCCCCTCCTGCTTTAACAACCAGCCCTGGCGGGTCGTGGCCGCCGAGGGCGAAAGCCTGGCCGCGCTCAAGGGAGCGCTGGCCGAGGGCAACGCCTGGGCCACCCGCGCCCCGGCCATCCTGGCCATGGCCGCCCGCGAAAGCGACGATTGCCGGCTGGAGGACGGCCGCGATTACGCCCTCTTCGACGCGGGGCTTTGCGCCATGAACATGATTACCCAGGCGACGGCCCTGGGGCTCGTCGCCCACCCCATGGCCGGCTATAACCCCAAGAAGGCCAAGGCCGCCCTAGGCATACCCGGCGAATACGTCCTTATAACCTTGATCGCGCTAGGCGTGAAGGGCGAGCTCGACGGCCCGGACGCGGCCCTCCTGCAACCCTGGCAAATCGAGCGCGACAGGGGCCCCAGGCAACGGAAGGCCCTGGCCGAAACCGCCTTCAAGGGCGCTTGGGGCCGGGGCTGGGAATAGCAGGGTGATGGCAAGCATCGAGTTTGCCATCACCCCGTCAGGCGAGCGGCCGGCTACGCTTCCCCGTCGTCCCGACGCCTCCGGGATCTCTTGGCGGCCGCGGCGCTACCGCCCGCCCCGCCGCTGATAGCCAGCCAGAACCCCAGGTCGTACCAGAAACCGGTATTGAAGGTTTCATAGACCCGGATCGCGGGCTTGAAAATCTGGACGACCAAGGAGATCGGCGCGACGACGCCGTGCCAAAACCCCATGAAGAAACCGGCCGGCTTCTGGGGGCCGTTCGCCCCGTCGCCCGGCAAGCAGGACGACAGGACGAGGGCCGCCATCGCGCAGAGCGCGAGGACGGCGAGCTTGTTTCTAAAACCGCGTTTCATAGACGCTCCTCTTTTTATAAACGGGGCCGGCGAAGCCGGCGCCCCGAAGGCTCAGCGCAGTACGAAATCCACCCAAGCCCGCGTCCAGGTCCCGAGGGAGCTTAGAAGCGAAACGAACGAAGCTTCGAAATCGCCGAAGCGTTCTTCCCCCGGCCTATACGCTACCGTGAATATGTCATAACCATCGACCTCGTACAAAGCTTGGATGGCCGCGTACGCCTTTCGGTCCCGTATGACCCGCTCCAAGGCGCGGTTCGCCTTACGGCCCGCCTTATAAGCCTCTCGGGCGACGGCCGAGCGCAGGAGCCCCTCGTCGAACGCCGCGGCCGCCGGTCCGTCGCGTAGCGCGTCCATGAACGGGCCGGAGCGCTCGCCATCGGCATAGGCGCCGCTTAGGAGCCTGAGCTGCAGCATTTCGAGTAGATAATGCTTGTTAGTAACGTCCTGTAGCACCTTATTATACGGGCCTTTGATGCCGATGGCGTCGAGGGCTCCCACCCAGACCAGGTAGGCCGAGCCGCGGCCCGGCATGATGCTGGCGTGATAGGGCATGACGAGGTCCTGTACGTAGTGGAGCGCCCAGCCGGCGAAGCGGTAGGCCCAGTAGTCCTCCCCGAGCCCCTTGGCGAATCGGGCAAGGCGGTCGAACTGCACGGCCCGGAGCTCCGGATAGGAGCGCCGCACCGCCGGAGCGGCCTTATAGACGAGCGCGCCTTCGTTATAGAAGCCCATATGGAAGGGCGCTTGCGAGCCGTAGCTGATGGTGGGGTTGCCGAAGGGTTGACTACCCCAGCCGTAGAGCGCTCCGTACCAGGTATCGTTATCCTCGAAGAGGCCGATGTCGAAGCCGTAATCGGGCTCGTCGGAGGAGCTCGCTATGACCGCGAGGGCGCTTATGGCCTCCCCGCTCTCGTAGGCGTAGAATCGGGCGTAGGGATACTTGTAGTAGACGTAGGCTAAGTCCGCGAAGGGTATCTCAGGCCTCGCGTCGTCCGGTTCCCCGGGCAAGGCCTTGCGGTATAGACGGGGGCCGTATTCGGGGTTGAGGCGTAGCGCCATCATGAAACGCCTGACCGGATCGGTTTCGGCGTTCGACGAAAAGGCCAAGGAGGGCGGAAGCGGAGGATACTCGGCGATAGCAGCGGCGCAATGCGCTTCGAGCTCGCTAAGGAAGGCCGCGAGGGCGGCCTCGTTCCGAGCGATAAAGTCCGAAAGCTCGCTGGTTCGGAGCTCTTCGTCCGCGAGCCCGCCGGATTGAAGGGCTATATGGCTGATCGTCGTATGGTCTTCCCAGGCCGATACGGACCCTACGGCCGCCGAAAGGACGAGAACCGCGAAGACGACAGGGGTACGCGCGCGCATAGCTACCTCCGATGCGCTATTCTACTAGTAACGGCGAGAATTTGACAGGCGGAAGCGCCTCAGCGACGATGATTCGCATTCGGCGGAAATTATCGGGTAGCGCTTGATTTTATTTCGGTATTGCGGTACCCTTTTATTGTGCTAACGAGGCGGCGCGCCTCGGGCAAGGAGAGAGCGATGAGCGAACACTTTAGCGGCGATATTGATAAGACCCTGCGCCTAAAGGCGGTCATAGATAGGCTGGCGGCCGGGGCGAGCCCGGCCGCGGTCAAGAAGGAATTCCATGAGCTAATAAAAGGCGCGGACGCGGCCGAGGTGGCGGCCATGGAACAATCCCTGATCGAAGGCGGCATGCCGGTCGAGGAGGTCCAGCGCCTCTGCGAGGTGCACGCCGACGTCTTTAAGGCCGGCTTGGAGCGCGGCCAGAAAGCCGAGCGCATGCCCGGCCACCCCGTGCATACCTATCTGGCGGAGAATAACGAAGCCAGGAAGAAGGCCCGGGCCCTGGCCCTCGCCGCCTGGGCCGGGCCGGCCGCCGTTAAGAAGGCGGCCGAGGAGCTTAGGCCCATCATCACCCATTACGAGCGCAAGGAGAACCAGCTCTTCCCCTTCCTAGAGCGCTCGGGCTTTACCGGCCCCTCCAAGGTGATGTGGGGCAAGCACGACGAGATCCGCGCCGCCTTTAAGGCGCTGGAGACGGCGCTCAGCGCAGGCGACGCCGGGGCCGCGCGCTCCGGGGCGAGGGATCTGGCTCGGCGGGTGAAGACCATGATCTTCATGGAGGAGAAGATACTCTTCCCCAACGCCTTGAAGCGCCTCTCGGACGCCGACTGGGCGTCCGTACGCCGCGGCGAGGAGGCCATCGGCTTCGCCTGGGTCAAGCCGGGCGCCGAATGGGACCCGGCCTTGGCGGCCCGCGGCGGCGCGACGCCGGCGGCCGGAGCGGCGCCGGCGGGCGGCATGTACGCCAACTTGAACGCGGCCATAGCCGCGGCGTCGCCGCAGGCCGTCGGCCCCGCCGCCGTCATACCGCTGTCCGTCGGGGGCCTCCCGCTCGACTACCTGGACCGGATCATGAAGGCCCTGCCCTTCGACATATCCTTCGTGGACGCGAACGACCGGGTGATGTACTACTCCGACTCCCCGCACCGCGTCTTCCCGCGCAGCCCCGGCATCATAGGCCGCGAGGTGCAGAACTGCCACCCGCCTAAGAGCGTGGCGACGGTGGAGAGGATCCTGGACGCCTTCAGGAAGAAGGAGAAGGACAAGGCCGACTTCTGGATCCAGATGGGCCCGAAGTTCGTGTACATATCCTACAAGCCTATCTACGACGACGCCGGGACCTACCTGGGCACCCTGGAGATGAGCATGGACGCCACCGAGCTCCGCGGCCTCGAAGGCCAACGCCGGCTCCTGGACTGGTAAGCGTAACGAAACCATCGGTCGGCCCGAGCGGGACGGCCGTCGCCGACGGGCCGGGGCAGAGGCGCGCACGCGCCCCCAGCCCTAGCCGTATCGCCGGCCGAACGAGGAGGTTCGAGATGAAGAAGAAGCTAGCCGCGAACGTATCCTGGGTAGGCAAGGTCGACTGGGAGCTGGCCAAGTTCCACGGCGACGAATACTCCACCCACAAGGGCTCCAGCTATAACAGCTACGTCATCGAAGAGGGCAAGACCGTCCTTATCGATACGGTGTGGAAGCCCTTCGCCAAGGAATTCGTCGACAATCTAGAGGCCGAAGGCATCCTGGGAAAGCTGGACGCGATCATAGCCCAGCACGCCGAAGTAGACCACTCCGGCTCCCTGCCTGAGCTCATGGCGCGGCGCCCCGACCTGCCTATCTACTGTACGGCCAACGGTGTGAAGTCGCTTAAGGGCCACTACCACGCGGATTGGGACTTCCATATCGTCAAGACCGGCGACGAATTCGAGCTCGGCAACGGCAAGAAATTGGTCTTCGTCGAGGCGCCCATGCTGCATTGGCCCGACAGCATGTTCAGCTACATGACGGGCGACGCCATCCTCTTCTCCAACGACGCCTTCGGCCAGCATCTGGCTACCGAGCGCCTCTATAACGACCTGGTCGACCAGGACGAGCTCTACGACGAGTGCGTTAAATACTATGCCAACATCCTTACGCCCTTCTCCGCCCTGGTGAAGGCCAAGATCGACCAGGTCTTGAGCCTCAAGCTTCCGGTGAACATGATAGCCACCAGCCACGGCGTGATTTGGCGCGACAACCCTACGCAGATCGTGGGCAAGTACCTGGAGTGGAGCCAGGATTACAAGGAAGACCGGGTCACCATACTCTATGACACCATGTGGGACGGCACCCGCGCGCTGGCCGAGGCTCTGGCCCGCGGCGTAAGCGACGCCTCGCCTTCGACCACGGTCGTGGCCCATTGCCTATCCAAGTTCGACAAGAACGACGCGCTCACCGACGTCTTCCGCTCCAAGGCCCTGCTCCTCGGCTCGCCCACCATCAACAAGGGCATCCTGACGGCCGTCGCCGGGACACTGGAGGAGATAAAAGGGCTGAAATTCAAGGGTAAGAAGGCCGCCGCCTTCGGCTGCTACGGCTGGTCGGGTGAGTCGGTAAAGCTCATAGCCGAAGGCCTAAAAGAGGCCGGCTTCGAACTCGTCGACGAAGGCTACAAGGCCCTGTGGAACCCGGACGCCGACGCGCTCAAGGCCGCTTACGAATACGGCAGGGCCTTCGCGGCCAAGCTCTAGCCCCGGACGCCGCGCTGAAAGAGGCGACGCGCCGCCGTAAGGGCGGCCGTCGCCTCCGCCGCGCAGGATTGACGGCGCGCGGAGGCCTGCTATACTCGACCCATCCCCCTACGGACGGTGATCGATGGACGACCCCAAGACCCTGCGCGCGGCCATGGCCCGCGGCGAGCTTCGCGGCCAAACGAGCGGCCTAGCCCCCGGCTACGCGCAGGCCAACCTCGTCATGCTTCCTAAGGCAGAGGCCTTCGACTTCCTCCTCTTCTGCCAGCGCAACGAGAAGGCCTGCCCCGTGATCGACGTGTGCGAGCCCGGCGACCCGAGCCCGCGCTGGGCGGCCCCGGGGGCGGACCTGCGGCGGGAGCTGCCGCGCTATCGCGTCTACCGGGACGGCCGCCTAGCCGAGGAACGCGACGAGGTCGCGGAGCTCTTCACGGCCGATATGGTGAGTTTCCTCCTAGGCTGTTCCTTCACCTTCGAAGGCGCCCTATTGGCCGCCGGCGTGCCGGTCAGGCACATAGAGCTCGGGCGCAACGTGCCCATGTACGTGACGAAGCTCGAGTGCCGCCCCGCCGGCGCGTTCTCCGGCCCGGTCGTCGTGAGCATGCGGCCGCTACTACCGGAGCTCGTAGGGAAGGCCGCCGCGATCACCGCGCCCTTCCGCAAGGCGCACGGCGCCCCGCTGCACGTCGGAGACCCGGCGGCCATAGGGATACGCGATATCGAGCGGCCGGAATTCGGCGACCCGCCCGAGATACGGGCCGGCGAGGTGCCGGTCTTCTGGGCCTGCGGCGTGACGCCCCAGATGGCACTCTCGCGGGCCAAGCCGCCCCTGGCCATTACGCATGCGCCGGGGCATATGTTCATCACCGACTTGCGCGACGACGAGCTGCGGGACGCGCCGACGGCGACGTCGCGCGGATGAGCAGCGCGGAGCTCGTCGACGAGCGCATAACTCGGCTCGAACTCGCCGCCAGGGCCGACCCCGGCGGCCGGGGCTTGGCATCGGCCGCGCCGGCCGGCCTCCTTAAGCCCGCGGCGGCGGCCCTGGCCGGCGCCGGGCGGGTATTGATCGTCACCGGCTTCTGCGTACGCCGCGCCATGATAGGCGAGACCGACGGCCCGCCCGGCGCCGCCTCTTTGGCGGCCGCGCTCACCGGGCTTGGTAAGTCGGTCGCCGTCCTCACCGACCGCTGGTCCATCGCGCTCGTCGAGGCGGCGCTGCGCGCGCACGGCCTAAGGACGGCTCCCGGGGACTCAGAGACGGGCACGCCATCGACTTTGGTCTATGCCTTCGACGACGAAGCCGGCGCCCTCGCCGCGGCGGCGGCCTTCGGGCCGGACCTGGCGCTCGCGATCGAGCGCCCCGGCTCGGCCCCGGACGGCAGCCGCTACTCCATGCGCGGGGTCGCGCTCGACGAGCTCGTTCCCGCAGCCGACGTGCTCTTCGGCCCGGCCGATGGGAGACGGGCCTGGACGACCGTCGCCGTCGGCGACGGCGGCAACGAGCTCGGCATGGGAGGCCTCCGCGAGGCCTGCGCCCCGGCGATATCGCAGGGCGCCCTAGTGTTCTGCGCCGCGGCGGCCGACTATCCCGTCGTCGCCGGGGTCTCGAACTGGGGAGCCTACGCCTTGGGCGCGGCGGCGGCGCTTATTACGGGCGGCCGAGAGGCGGCGCGGGCCGTCCTCCCGCCGCCGGATGCGGAACGAGCCGCGCTGAGCGTCGTGACGGCGGCCGGGGGCGTGGACGGCGTGAGCGGGCTACCGGCCGACGGGGTAGACGGGCTCTCGGCGGCCGCGTACTTCGCGCCTATCGAAGCGATGCACGCGCTGGCCACGGAGGATATATGAGCGACAGGATGAGAAGCGTCGACCTGAACGCCGACCTAGGCGAAGCCTTCGGCCCTTGGCCCATGGGCCGGGACGCCGAGCTTATGGCGGCCGTCAGCTCGGCCAACATTGCCTGCGGCTGGCACGCCGGCGACCCGGCCGTGATGGCGCGGACCGTCGGCCTAGCCCTGGACGCCGGCATTGCCGTCGGCGCCCACCCGGGCTATCCCGACCTAGCGGGCTTCGGGCGGCGCTCCATGGCCATGGGCGAGGACGAGGTCTACGGCGCCGTGCTCTACCAAGTCGGCGCATTAGCGGCCTTCGCCGCCGCCCGCGGCGCTAGCCTCTCGCACGTTAAGCCCCACGGCGCGCTCTATAACGACGCGGCGGCCGACTCGGCCAAGGCCCGCGGCGTGGCGCGGGCGGTACGCGACGCCGCCCGGCTCGCGCCCGCCCTGACCCTCGTCGGACTCCCCGGCTCGGAACTCGAGAAGGCGGCCGCCGAGCTAGGCCTAGCCTATGCCCGCGAATTCTTCGCCGACCGGGCCTACGACGACGAAGGCCGCCTCGTGCCGCGCGGGCGGCCTGGCGCGGTCATCCACGACGCGGAGCTAGCCGTGGAACGCAGCCTGCGCGCGCTCGAGGAAGGCGTCGTGACGAGCGCCAGCGGCCGCGCCATCCCCATACGCTTCGAGACGATCTGCCTGCACGGCGACGCGCCCGAGGCGGCCGCCTTCGCGTTACGGCTCCGCGCGGCGTTCGAGGCGGCCGGCATACGCGTGCGGCCGTTCTCAGAGCCCGATGGGGGCGGCCGTTGACGCCCAAGTCGGCCGACCCAGCCGGCGGCGACCCCGGGCCGGGCTCCGGGCGCCTGCGCTTTACCGTCGAGCCCTATGGCGAGTTCGCCTACCTGGCCAGTCTCGGCGCAGGCATAGACGAGGCGGCGAACGAGCTCGTCATGGCCTTGGCCGACGAGATACATAAGCTGCATGACGCGGGCAAAGCGCCGCCGGGGTTCCGGGAGCTCGTCCCCGCCTACGACTCGCTCCTCGTCGCGCTCGACCCCGATTCGGCCGAGCTCGAGCCCTGGGGTCAGGCTATACGCGAGGCGGCGGCGCGGGTGACCTCGGCCGACCGTGGAGCGCCGCAGGCAGGCGCGCGCCGCGGCCGACTCGTCGAGCTCCCCGTGGCCTACGGCGGCGAAGACGGGCCGGACCTGACGGCCACCGCGGCCGAGCGCGGCTTGAGCCCGGAGGAGCTGATCGCTATCCATGCCGGCTCCGAATACCGCGTGTACATGCTGGGCTTCATGCCCGGCTTTCCGTACCTGGGCGGCATGGACGCTCGGATCGCCTCGCCTCGCCTAGCGACGCCGCGGGCCAAGGTCCCCGCCGGCTCGGTCGGCATAGCCGACGCTCAGACCGGGGTCTACCCGCGTGAGAGCCCCGGCGGCTGGAAGCTGATCGGCCGCTGCCCCCTGCCCCTCTTCAATGCCCATCGCGACCCGCCGGCCATGATAGTGCCGGGCGACCGACTACGATTCGTCCCGGTCGACGCTGATCGCTTCGCCGAGCTGGCCCGAGCCGCCGAGCCGCCGAGCGCGGCCGTCCCGCCGCCCTCGCCCGCCGAGGCCGATTTCGTCGTCCTTCGGCCCGGGCCGCTCTGTCTGGTCGTCGACCGCGGCCGTCACGGCTACCGGGCGCTCGGGGTGCCGGAATCAGGGCCCGCCGACCCCGTAGGCTACGCCCTGGCCAACGCCGCGCTCGGCAACGAGGGGGGAGCCCCGGCCTTCGAATGCGCCATGGGCGGCTTAGCGATTAGATTCAAGCGCGAGCTGGTCTTCGCCTTAGGCGGCGCGCCGGCCATAGCCGAGCTCTCAGGGCGGACCATACCCTTCGGCCGCCCGGTCCGCGCCGCGCCGGGGGACGAACTCTCCGTCGGCATGCCGAGCGCCGGCCTTCGCGTCTACTTCGCCGTACGCGGCGGCATAAAGGCGCCGCTCGTCTTGGGTAGCGCGAGCAGCTACCTGAAAGGCGGTTTCGGCGGGTTGGACGGCCGCCCGATCAAGGCGGGCGACGGCTTCCAAGCCGGCGAGGCCTGCGCGGGGGAGGCGCTTCCGCCCCCGGTCGGACAGGCGGGTCGGCAGGCGCCGGGCTTCGCCCCCGCGCTCCCAGACGGCGTAACAACGGTACGCTGCCTCGAACTCCCCGAGGCGCGCGCCTTAGGGCCGGAGCTGCTGCGCGTATTCTACTCATCGAGCTATACCGTCAGCGCGCAAAGCGACCGCATGGGCGTACGGCTCGAAGACCCGGCGCTCGAGGCTGGCGGGGGCATCGTTTCGTCGCCGACGCTTCCAGGCACGATTCAGCTGCCGGCCGATGGGCGGCCCATCGCGCTCATGGCGGACGGGCAGACGACCGGCGGCTACGCCCGCCTCGCCCAAGTCATCCGGGCGGACCTGTGGCTGCTCGGCCAGGCGCGCCCCGGAACGAGGCTGCGCTTCGTCCCCTGCTCCGTCCATGAGGCGCGCCGCGCCTACGCCGAGCTCCGCGAACGCGTACGAGCGGCCGCCTCGACGACGGACGGGCTCGATTCGCCGCCCGCGACCGCGGGGATCCGCCGTTTCCGCCTCGTCGTCGACGGGCAGGCTTTCGAGGTTTCAGTGTCGGAACAAGGCTGATGAAAAGCGCCGCCCGCCCGCGGCTTATAGCGGCCTCGTCGCGCTCGTCTCCCCGAGATAGACCGGGCTCAGGGTCCCGGCGCCGAGCTCGGACAGGCGGCGTTCGAACTCCGGCTGGGCGGCGATCGGCATGACGAGCTCCAACGACACGAGCTCGCCGAAGCCTTCACGCGTGAGCTCGGCGCCTAGGCCCAGGATGAGGGCCTTGACCCCCTCATAGCGTTGATACGGAAGCTCTATCGACGCCAGCCTGGCAGGCACGAGCTGGGCCCGGTCGACCGCCGCCAGGGCGGCCTTGGCGGCGTCGCCGTAGGCTTTGACCAAGCCCCCCGTCCCCAAGAGCGTCCCGCCGAAGTAGCGCGTCACCACGATCGCGGCGTTCCCGAGCCCCGAGCCCTTCAAGACCGCCAAGACGGGCCGGCCCGAGGTGCCCGAAGGCTCCCCGTCGTCCGAACAGAACTCGGTCACGCAGGAGCCTCCGCCTATCAAGAAGGCTGGTACGTTGTGGGTGGCGTCGGGGAATTCGTCCTTGATCGAACGTATATACGCCCGGGCTGCCTCGGGCGAGTCGGCCCTGGCTATAGAGGCTATGAATCGGGAGTTGCCGGCGCGGGTTTCGACGCGCGCCGGGCGTAAGGGGACGACGAGCATAGGCTGCCGCTATACTATAAGCGCCGCCCGCTCTGGACAAGGGCACCTGGCCCTTCTATAGTTTCATCATGGCTCACGACGTACTCATCGTAGACGACTCCATGGTAGCCCGCATGGCTATTAAAAATTTCCTCTCGACCACGGGCGCTTCGATCAGCGAGGCGCCGAGCGGCGAAGCCGCTCTGGATTTGCTCGCGAAGGGCCTACGCCCGGCCATCGTCTACCTGGACCTGACGATGCCCGGCATAGGCGGGGCGGAGACCTTGAAAAGGATTCGGGCCGTCTCCCCCGCCCTGCCCGTCGTCGTGATAACCGCGGACGTCCAAGCCCAGACCTTAGAGGAGCTCGGCGCCCTCGGCGTCAGCGGCGTCATCCGCAAGCCGGCCGATAAGGTCTCGGTCCTCGCCTGGTACGGCAGGGCTACGGCCGGCTGATCGCCATGGACGCCGCCCTGACCGAGCTGGAGCTCGACGCGCTACGCGAGCTTATGAACACGGGCGTGGGCAAGTCGGCCCGTTCGCTCTCCGAGCTGCTCGGGCGCCCCGTCGTGCTGTCGGTTCCCTTCGTCGGCGCGCTAGACGGGCCGGGCGCGGGCGAGTTCTTCAGCCGTGAATTCAAGCGCGAGGCGAGCTACGCCTCGGCAGCCCAGGATTTCAGCGGTCCCCTGGCAGGTCGCGGCCTCTTCGTCCTATCGAACGATGAATGCTCCTCCATCGCCTCCCTCATCGGCCTCGCGCCCGAGATGACGGAGGGCGTCGTGGTCGACCTCGTGGAGGAGCTGTGCAACCTCGTGCTCGTCTCCTGCGTCGGCTTCATCGCGGGAGCGCTGGGCGGCAAGGCGCAGTTTTCCAGCCCTAACTTCACGGGTCGCTGGGAGGCCGGCGATTTCGACTGCGCCTCGTTCACGACGGTCGGATCCGAAGACGCGCCGCGGCTGGGGCTCAGGACCAGCTTCAGATTTAAGGATTCGGAGGCCGACGGGCATCTCCTCTTGGCCATATCCGGACGCTCGGGCTCATGGCTACGCGCCGGGCTCGCGTCCTATATCGAGGGGCTGCTATGCTCAACGACATAAAAGTCGCCTTCGCTCTCGAATCGACCGAGACGCTCAACGGTATGGAGCTGTCCATTCTAGCCTTAGAGCAGGGAGATCCGGAGGCCCTCGACGCCCTCTTCAGGCACGCCCATACCCTGAAGGGCTCGGCGGGCATCGTCGGCCTCCGCCGGCTCGAGGCCTACGCCCATCAGCTCGAAAGCAGGCTCAGTAAGCTACGCGGCGCGGGCTCCAAACCGGGGGCCGACGCTTGCGGCGCACTCTTGGCCTGCAAGGATCGTTGCGCGGCCATCATGAACGAAGAACCCCTGTCGATGGGCGAGGAGGACGCGCCCGATACCGGCCCCGCCGACGAGCTCCTCGTCGAGGCCGATCTTAAAAGCATCGCGGGGCTGGATGAAGCCCTCGGTTTCGCGGAGGAGGCCGCGCCGACGGCCGCGCCGACGGCGGAGGCCGCCCCGCCGCGGGGCGCGGACGACGAACATCCCGACCAGGCCCGGAGCGCGCTCCTCGATCGCCAGGGCGGCATACGCGTAAGCGACGCCAAGCTGGACGTCCTCGTGAACCTCGCCGGCGAGCTCGTGACCGTGCAGGCCCAGTTCTCTCGTATGGCGTCCGACTCGTCCGACCGCGCCATGCTGGGCCTGTCGGAGACCCTGAAGCGCCTCGTGGGCGAGCTGCGCTCGGCCGCCATGGACATGCGCCTCGTCCCCGCCGACACGCTCTTCGGGCGCTTCAGGCGCATGGCGCGAGACCTGTCTAAGGAGCTGGGCAAGGAAGTCGAGCTCGAGATCAAGGGCGGGGCCACCGAGCTCGACAAGTCGGTCATCGAAGGCCTCTCGGAGCCCATGGTCCACCTGGTACGAAACGCCCTGGACCACGGCGTCGAAACGGCCGGGGAGCGGCTGGCCGCCGGGAAGCCGGCGGCCGGGCGGCTCTCGATCTCGGCCAGCCACGAAGGGGCCTCGGTCCGCATCGTCGTCAAGGACGACGGCCGCGGCGTCGACCCGGCCCGCGTACTGGCCAAGGCGATCGAACGCGGCCTCGTCGCCCCGGGCGAGAACCCGCCCAAAGAGGAGCTCTATAAGCTTATCTTCGCGCCGGCCTTCAGCACCGCCGGCGCCGTGTCCACGGTCTCGGGCCGCGGCTACGGCTTGGACATCGTCAAATCGGCCGTGGAGCGCCTCGGAGGCGAGATCCACCTGGAGTCCGAGCCGGGCCGCGGCGCCAGCTTCATCTTGGACATACCGCTGACTATAGCCATCATAGACGGTTTCCTAGCCAAGCTAGCCGACCGCCTCTTCATCGTCCCCTTAGGCAACGTAGCCGAATGCTACGAACGCCCCCGGCCGCCTGAGGGCCTGCGCGAGCGGCTCATCGAGCGGAACGGCGAGTTCATCCCGCTGGTGCGCCTGGAGGAGGTCTTCGGCATAGAGGCCGACGGGCTCGACCGAGCCGTCGGGGGACGCGCCGGCGCCGCCGGATCCCAGGAGATGATCGTGGCCACGGCCTTCGGCGCCAAGGTCGCCCTGGCCTTCGACCGGCTCCTCGGGGGCTACCAGACCGTCATCAAGCCGCTCGGCGAGCTGGCCAGCCGCATGACCGGCATCTCGGGCTCCGCCATCCTGCCCGACGGCGCGGTCGCCCTGATACTGGACGTGGGAAGCCTGTCGCGCCTGGTGAGGGACGGATCGTAACGGAACCCGCCATGAAGAAATACCTAGTCCTGGCCGGTAACATAGGCGCCGGCAAGTCGACCCTCGTCGGCCTCTTGGCCGAGCGCCTGGGCTTCAGGCCATACTACGAGCCGGTGGCGGAGAACCCCTACCTGAAGGACTTCTACGCCGACATGGAGCGCTGGGCCTTCCATTCCCAAACCTTTTTCTTAAGCCACCGGGTCAAGTCGCACCGCGCCCTCATGGACGACCCCTGGTCGGTCGTCCAGGACCGCTCGCTCTACGAGGACGCCGAGGTCTTCGCGCGCAATCTGTATGAGCGGGGCTCGATGAGCAGGCGCGATTGGGATTGTTATAACGAACTCTACAGGACTTTAACGGGGCTCCTACCGCCGCCCGACCTCGTTGTCTATATCCGGGCCTCGGTGCCTACCTTGAAGCGGCGCATCGCGAGGCGCGGCCGCGGCTTCGAGGCCGACATCCCCGACGAGTACCTGGCGGGCTTGAACCGGCTCTACGAGGAGTGGATAGGGGGCTTTTCGCTGTCACCGGTCCTCGTGGTACCCGGCGACAGCATGGACTTCGTCGAGGAGAGCCGCGACCTTAAGGCCATCATCAAGAACATCGACGAGCGCCTGCGCGACCGGCAGGGGATACTCTTCCCCGTCGGCGTCGAAGGCGCGCGCCGGAGACCGTAAACCCGGCCGGTTGCGGCCCTAGCGCCTACGCGCGACGAAGGCCTCGACGACGGAGCGGTAGGCCGGGTCGCGCCAGGCGTACTCCAGGATAGCCTCCAGGTAGCCGGCCGGCTCGCCGGTATCCAGGCGCAGGCCCTCCACGCCCTTCCAGGCCACCTTGCCCTGGGCGATGAGCTTATTGAGCGCGTAGAGGTGATAATATTCGCCGCCGCTATGCGCCTCCCAACCTTCCTTGAGGTACTGGAAGAACTCCGGGGTATAGAGGTAGCGCCCTATCGATATCTCATGGCTGGGTTCGGCGCCCTTGGCCGGCTTCTCTACGAAGCCGCGCACGCCCACGCCGTCGGGCGCCGGGTCGATGACGCCGTAGCGCGACACGTCGCCCGGCTCATGGCAGGCGGCGAGTACGGAACGGCCGGTCTTCTCGTACAGCTCGATGAGCTGCTTAGCCAGCGGCTTGTCGCCGAAATGCAGGTCGTCAGGATAGGCGACCACGCAGGGCTCGCCGCCTAAGAGCGGGGCCGCTTGCAGGAGGGCGTGGCCGGTGCCGCGCATCTCCGTCTGGCGGACGAAGCTGAAGCGCGCCTTGGGCGGCGCGACGGCCGCCAGCTTATCGGCCTTGCCTTCTTTGGCGAAGACCGACTCCAGCTCCACGTCCCGGTCGAAGTAGTCGTCCAGGGACTTCTTGCGGCGGCTCGTGATGATGACGATGTCCTCTATGCCCGAGGCTATGAACTCGTCCACCACGAAGGCGATAGCCGGGCGGGTGATGAGCGGGAGGAGCTCCTTGGCCACGACTTTAGTGGCGGGGAGGAAACGGGTGCCGTAACCTGCGGCGACGATGATGCCCTTCATGGGCCCATGATAGCCGGCCGCGAGGCGGCATGTAAACGGCCGGGGTCGGCCCGATGGCCGACCGCCTTCAGGCGCGCTTCTTCCGGAGGCCGACGAACAGGCGGGATACGAAGCCGCGGAGGCCTTGCGGCGCGGCCGTCGCGCTCTCCCGGCGCTCGGGGAAGACCACGACGAAGCTTCGGCCCTTGAGCTTCGAGCCGGCCTCGGCTAGGAGCCGCTTGCCGGCGTCGCCTAGGGCCGCGTTCCTCGGCCTGGGCGCTATCGCGGCGTAGAGGATCTGCCCCGGCCGCTTGGTACCGGAAACGAAGGCTTTATGGGCGTCGCCCTCGAGGTACTCGACGCCGCTCAAGGCCGGGGCGGCCTCTATGGTCTTTCGGGCCGCGGCCAAGGCCCCGGCGGAGCCGTAGACCGACAAGCCGGCTTTAGAAACCCGGGCGAGGGCCTTTATAGACTCGATGCAGGCTTCGCAGTCCTCGGCGTCGGCGGCCTCGTCGAAGACCGCGAGCTCGATGCGCTCGACCATGCCCAAAGCCGATTCGAGCCTGGCCGCCGTCACCCGCGCGTCGGTTTCGGCCAGGAGCTCGCGCAGGAGCTGGTTATGCTGGGTATCGAAGAGCGATTTCCGCTCGCCCCAACCTATGATGAGGTCGCCGGCTAGGAACTCGGCCGCGCCGTGCGACAGGCCCGAAGCCAAGGAGCGGTCGGCGCGATGCGCCCGCTCAAGCTCGAAGCCCGCGGCCGAAGCCTTGTCCGCCAGGCCCCTGAGCTTGCGCTCGGCCTCCGCCACGCTCCGGGGGTCGGTGTCGCCGATGGGCAGGACGGCGAGCGCCTTGAGCCGGCCCTCGCCGCGTATGGCCATGGCCAGCTCGAGGAGCCGACCGGCGCTCTCGGCCTTGCCGACGCCTATGAGCACGCGTCGCTCGCCCGAGCTCCCCGCCTCGTCGCCGCGTTCTGCGGCGAGGCGCCGGCCGGCGTACTGGACCGCCGCCGAGCCGACTATGACGCTCACGAGTATCATCACGATAGTGCCGTTGAGCACCGACTCGTCGAAGATCTTCAGGTTGTATCCGACCAAGACGGCCGCCAAGGTCGCGGCGGCCTGCGGCACCGATAGACCGAACATCACCGCGCCGCGGGCGGGCGACCACTTGAACAGGAGGCGGGAGAACTGGGCGGCGAGCCACTTCGCCGCCACGACGCAGACGCTCATGGTGACGGAGACCAGGATAGAGCGACGGTCGGCGACGAAGGCCCGCGGATCGACGAGCATGCCGACCGAGATAAGGAAGGCGGGGACGAAGATGGCGTTGCCGAAGAACTCAAGCCGATTCGCCAGCGGCGAGATCGGCGGGATATACGGGCCTACGGCTATGCCCGCGAGGAAAGCGCCGATAATGGGTTCGACGCCCGCGACCTCGGCCAGGACGCCGGAGAAGAAGAGCACGGCCAGGGTGAAGAGGAACTGGAAGTCGCCGTCTCGCTCCAGGCGATGATACACCGCCCCGACTATCTTAGGCAGGAGGAAGAGCTCGAAACCGGTAAACAGGGCCAAGGATACGCTCATCTTCAGGGCCATGCCCGGGCCGAACTCGCCCTGCTTCATGGCTGCGATGACCGCCAAGACGAGGAGCGCGGCTACGTCTGTTATGATAGTGCCGCCCACGGCCACGCCCACGGCCTCGTCCCCGGCGATCCTAAGCCGCGAAGCCAAGGGATAGGTAAGGAGGGTATGCGAGGCGAACATAGAGGCCAGGAGCACGGCCGCCATAATGTTCATATCAAGGACGAAGATGCCGGCCGCCGTACCCAGGCTCATCGGTATGGCGAAGGTCAGGGCGCCGAATATGAAGCTGCGGTGGCGGTAGCGCCTAAAGTCGTTCGCGTCGATCTCAAGGCCGGCTATGAACATGAGGAACATGATGCCCACGGCCCCGAAGAGCTCGATGACGCGGTCGCGCTCAAGGACGCCTAAGACCTTAGGCCCCAAGACGATGCCCACGGCGATAAGCCCGACGATGTCGGGGAAGCCTAGGCGGCGGGCCAAGAGCGGGACGAAGAGCACGGCGCAGATCAGGATGAGGAATATAAGCAGGGGGTCGGCCAAAGGCAGGGCGAATAATTCGTCGAGATGCATGGCGAGGCCTCCGTTTCTAGTTATATAGGCTTATGAAGTCAGTATAGCATAGATTCGGGACCGGCCTCGAAAAAGGCCAGGATGCGGCGCCAGACCCGATCGCGGACGCTGTCGTACAGTATCAGGTTATGCATGGCGTGCGTCGCCCCGGGCATTTCGATGAGGACGAGCTCGGCAGGGGCCCGCCGCAGGCCTGCCGCCAAGATCAAGGCGTTCTTCACGGGCACGATGCGGTCGCGCCTGGCGTGCATGACGAGGACCGGGCAGCGCGTCGACGCCAAACGCCTTTCCATGTCCCGCAGGCCCATGGCGATGCTATAGGCCTGCCGGGGATAGCTCCCCAGGTAGCCTTTCCAGTCGCCGTCGCCGTCCTCGCCCTCGCGATCCGGGTCGGGGTAGCCGGGCTTCATGGCCGGGAGGAAGAGCCCGACGGCGCGCGCGAAGTAGGCCAGGGGGTTCATCACGACCCTGTGCCGCAGGAGGGCGTTCACGACCGCCGGGCTCCCCACGGTCGCTATGGCATCCGGACCCGGCTCGCCTAAGGCGGCCAGCCGCCCCTCCATCGCCAGGAGCAGGGAGCCGCCCATCGAGGTGCCTACGGCGCAGACGCGGCGGTAGCGCGGCGCCAAGCGCCTAAAGTCGTCGGTCGCCAGGGCCAGGTACCGCTCCCAGTTCGTCGGGAGGATATCGCGCCAGTCCGTCCCGCAGCCGGGCAGGAGCGGCGCGTACAGGTCCCAACCCAGCCCATGCGATAGCTCCGCTAGCTTCCTAAAGTCGGCCGGCGTCGAGGGGAAGCCGTGGACGCAGAAGAGGAGCCTATCGTGGCCGCGGAAGCTCTCCACGGGCGCGGCCTCCGGCCAGCGCAGGCGGGCCGCTTCGGGGCGATTATAGGCCGCGTCCGGCCTATAGAAAGCCCGAGTCGAACTGAAGGCGAAGGCGGCTACGACGAGGGCGAGGGCGCTCAAGGCCAAGGTTAAGAGGACTGGCATGCGTCAGATTCTGCACGGCGGCGCCTAGCCGCGCAAGAACCCCCGGCGCGGCACGCTCATGATGAAGATTAAAGTAATGAGGCTCTTTCAAAACTCAGCGAGTTTTGAAAGAGCTACCTTAGAAAACTGCGATTGGGCGCAGCGTTTGCAACGCAAACGCAAGCAATCGCAAGGCCAATTTAAAAGTAAGCGACTTTAAAATTGGCTAAATAGTAACCTAATTATCACAAGCGGCTAACGAGGCGCGCACACTATACGAACGAATCACAGGTTCGAAAGAGGCGCGATATGAACTACGTCATCCTGGCCGCCGGCTCGGGCAGCCGCATGGGCTCGCTGTCGAGTTACCTGCAGAAATGCATGTACCCCATTTTGGATAAGCCCTTCCTTGAATATACCCTGGATAGCATACGCGATTCGGAAGCCTTCCGCGTCGGCCGCGACCGCCTGATCTTCGTGGTAGGGCATAAGGCCGAGCAGATCCATGCGTACTTCGGGGAAGCCTGGAGCGGCGTGCCCATCTCGTACGCGTTCCAGGCCGAGCCCTTGGGCACCGCGCAATGCCCTACTCCTGGGACGCGCCGCCGGGGAGCCGGACGAACCCTGCCTGGTCATCCAAGCCGACGTCTGGGCCGACCCGGACTACCTGCGCGCCGTCGCCGCGCATCCGGCGGAGAACTTGCTCTCCGCCCACCGGCATGAATGCGGCCGCCGGCATGACGAGCGACTGGACCTGGACGGGGACCGCGTCGTCCGCTCCTTCGGGGGGAGCGGACCCTACGTGGAATGCGGCGTCTGGAAGATGGGGCCGGCGCTCGTCGATTTCATGATGAGCCGCAAGGCCGACGAATATCGCGCCCTCATCTCGGTCCAGGCGGCCATCGAAGCCGGCCTCGAGGTAAAGGCTCTCGAGCGGGAGGAGTGGATTCACCTCGGCGGCGCCGAACCGGACCTCCGATCCAACCTCGCCGCGTTATACCGCCGGGCGCTCCTGCGGGAGGGTCTATGATCGTCGCCAAGACGCCCCTACGCCTGCCCTTCGCCGGCGGCCTCAGCGACATACGCGAGTACGCCGACCGCTACGGCGGCCTCACCGTCAGCGCGACCATCGACAAATATATCTACGTAGCCTTGAAGCCCCATCATGAGCGCGGCTTTGAGCTCCGCTACCTCAACGCCTACGAGAAGGTGGACAAGGCGGACGAGATCCGCCACGCGCATATCCGCGAGGCCATCAAGCTCTGCGGCCTCGAGGGCGAGCCTCTGGAGCTGGCCGTGATGAACGACCTGCCGCACGAAGGGGGCCTCGGCTCGAGCGGCGCCTTGAGCTGCGCCCTCATATCGGCGCTCTACGCCTATAAGGGCGAGGCGGCTGACGACGAACGCGTGGTCGCCGACGCGACGCGGCTCGAGATGGATATCTTGGCCGGCGCCTCGGGCTACCACGACCACGCCATCACCCAGCTCGGCGGGCTCAGGGCTCTGGCTTACGAGGGCGGGAAGCCCCAGCCGGTGGAGCTCGGCGCCGAGGCGGAGACGATCAGGAAATTCCTCAAGCGCTTCATGCTCTTCTACTCGGGCTACCACGCCAAGACCAGGCCTTCGCTGGTCCTACTCGCCGAGCATTTCGAAGAGGCGAAGCCTACCTTAGATTTGATCAAGCGCAACGCCTCGGAGCTGGCGGAGGCCCTGTCCTCCGGTGATCAGCACAAGGCGGCAGCCTGCGTCCGGAGGCAGCAAGAATTGAAGCAGACGCTGCCGGGCGCCTTCCAGAACGACTTCGTGGTAGAGACCATGCGGCGGGCCGAGCGCCTGGGCGTCTACGCCCAGATCCCCGGCGGCAAGATCGGCTCGTTCCTGATGGTGTACCGGCCCAAGGGCCTTAAGCGCAAGAAGGTAGCCGAGCACTTCGGGGACTTAAAGCCCATCCCCTTCTCCTTCGTGGACGAGGGCACGAAGGTAGCCAGGCTGTGAGGATACTCTACGGCATCACGGCGAACGGCAACGGGCACCTGGCCCGATCCGGACGCGTCGTCGAGGAGCTACGGAGGCGCGGCCATGAGCTGACCCTCGTCGTCAGCGGCTCGCCCGGCCGGGAGCTCCTGGGGGAGGAGCGCCTACGGCCCTATCTGCGCTTCGACGGCTTCTCGTTCGCCGAAAACGGCGGCCGCGTCAGCGCTTTGTCCACGGTCTTAGCCTCGCGCCCCCTGCGCTTCCTCAGGGACCTGGCGGGCGGCATCCCGCCGGGGCCGTACGAGCTGGCGGTCACCGACTTCGAACCCTTGGTCGGCTGGTACGCGCTGACGCGGCGTATTCCTTCGGCGGGCATCTGCCATATGTACTCGTTCCTCTATCCAGGCGTGCCCAAGCCGCCGGCCCGTTGGTTCGAGCGCCTGGCCTTCCGTTGGCTCGCCCCCGCCGACGTCATGCTGGGCATCCATTGGCATCCCTACCACCGGCTCGTCGTGCCGCCCTTCGTCGAGGCCCCGCGGGGAGGGCCGTCCGATCCGGCGACGGCCCTGGTATACCTCCCCTGGGAAGACCCGGCCCTCTACCTGCCGGCGCTCATGGCCCAGGAGGGCTACCGTTTCGTCGTTTACGGCGGCGGCGAGCGCGCCGAGGCCCTCTATCGCGAGGCCCTAAAAGCCCGTTCCGGCGGAGCCGAGCTCGACTTCAGGCGGCCGGATCCCGAGGGCTTCCAGCGCGAGCTCGACGCGGCGGGGACGGTGATCGCCAACGCCGGCTTCGCCCTGGCCGGGGAGGCGCTCGCCAAGGGTAAACGGCTCATCATGAAGCCCTACGCCGGCCAGCTCGAGCAGGAGCACAACGCCCGCGAGGCGGAGCGCCTCGGCTTCGCCCTCAGGCTGCGAGCCCTCGACGCCGCCTCAGTCGCCGCGGCCCTACGCGCGACGCCGGCTCCGGGCGGGGCCGCGTCGCGCGGCTCCCCGCCGCTTACGTTCCCCGCCATGCTACCGCGCTTCGTAAACTGGCTAGAGGAAGGCGCGCCGGAGCCGGACGAGGCGAGGCACCGAGCCTTCTGGGCCCCGGACGCCCCGTAAAAGGCTATTCGGAAGGCGCGCCTTTGCGGCCCGTATTTCATAATCTCGACGGAAACGCTATACTTCGTCCCATCCACAGCTGACGCGACGAAGGGCGGCCCCGCGTATCCGCGGCCCCGCGGCGCGCGGGAGAGACTATGATCGAGGATAAAGACCTAGCCGGAACCGTCCTATACGAAGACGCCGACCATCGCTTCATCTGGCTCGGCGCCGACGCCAAGAATCGCGAGGGCGTCGTGCAGACCATGCAGTACCTGATCATCGATAAGGGACGCGGCATACTCCTCGATCCGGGCGGGGTACATCTATTTTCTCGCGTCGTAGCCGCCGCGAGTCGCTACATTTCAATAGATAAGATCGACACTATCTTTTTCAGCCACCAAGATCCCGATGTCTCAAGCGGCATAGCGCTCTGGCTTGGTGTCACACCGGCGACCATCTATATTTCTGGCCTTTGGGTTCGCTTCCTACCCCACTTCGGCATCGTCGACAAGACGCGGGTTAAAGCCATCGAGGATGCGGGCAAAGCTTTGACCTTGGCCTCCGGCGCTAAACTCAGCTTCGTGCCCAGCCACTACATGCATTCGCCCGCGGCCTATTCGCTCTACGACGAGCGGGCGCGCATCATCTTCACCGGGGACATCGGCGCGGCGGTCTTCCCCGAGGGCGAGGACGTCCTCTTCGCCGACGACTTCCAACGCCACGTTCGCCACATCGAGGGCTTCCACAAGCGCCTTATCGCTTCCAACTCGGTCGCCAAGCGCTGGGTGGAGAACGTGCGCCGGCTATCGCCGGCCATGATCGCGCCGCAGCACGGCGCCGTGTACCGGGGCGACTCGGTCGGGGCCTTCCTAGACTGGCTCGCGGCCCTGCGCTGCGGCGTGGACGAGCTCGAGCCCCTCTACAGGATGTAGGCATGGACCACGCCAAGAGCCCTGCCGGCCTCCCCGCCGAATCGTGCGACGACAACTACGCGACCGCGATCAAGCGCTTCGTCGTCGGCTATAACAAGAGCGTCGTCCTCAACTCGGTTACCCAGCACTCCCTGGACATCCTGAACGACGCGATGAGCGACATCGAGCGCGGGCTCACGAGCATCGTCGCGGCCTTCGAGGAGATCAGGGCCACGAGCGGCAGCACGGCCTCGAACGCCGACCGCATAGACGGCATGATGGACGAGATACTCTCGGGCAACGCCGGCGCCGAGCGCGGCATAGCCGAGCGCATGGACGACGTCGAGCGCGGCGTGGCCACGGCCAAGGAGATCGGCTCGATGTTCGGCATGCTCAAGGAGAAGACGGCCAGCGTCGCCGGCATCACTTCGTCCATCCAGGACGTCTCCGACCGCACGAACATCCTGGCCATCAACGCCTCCATCGAGGCGGCCCGGGCGGGCTCCGTAGGCAAGGGCTTCCGCATCATCGCCAACGAGGTGCGCACCCTGGCGGGACAGACCGGCGACTTCGCCAAGCAGATCGACGCGAACCTAGGCGAGTTCTCCGGCGCCGTCAAAGCCATAGCCGGGCGCATGGACGAGTTCGTGGCCATGTTTACGCGCTTCCGCGAATCCTTCGGCGAGGTGAGCGCCGCGTTCAAGGAGAACGCCGAGAGCGTGCGCCAGGCCGGCCAGTTCCTGGCCCAGATCACCGGCGCCATACGCGAGGAGACTTTGGCCCTCGGCGACGGCCTACATTCCCTGGAGCGCATCTCGGCCAACGTCAAGGATACGCACGCCGTGTTCGGCGCCCTCAAATCCAGCCATGCCTTCCTAGATAAGCTCTTGGATCGCGGGGAATAGCGGGGACGGCATGGCGGCATCGGCGCGGGCCGGTCGGCCTTTAGTGGTCATTACGGACGAACGCCACGGTTCGATCGCGGAGGAGGAGGCGGTATTCGGCCCGCTCGGAGCCGAGCTCCGCGTCGCCGCCTGCCGCAGCGAGCGCGACGTCGCCGAGGCCTGCGCCGAGGCCGACGCCGTGCTCCTTAACATGGCGCCCATGGGCGCGGCGGCCATCGCCGCGCTCAAGCGTTGCAGGGTCATCAGCCGCTATGGCGTAGGGCTCGATAACGTCGACCTGGACGCGGCCGCGGCGCGGGGCATAGCCGTCCGCGCCGTGCCCGGCTACTGCGACCACGAGGTCGCCGAGCACGCCCTGGCCCTGCTCCTCGCGCTGAGCCGGGGGATCCCGGAGCGGGACGCCGCGGTACGGAACGGCGGCTGGAACCTGGACCGTCCGCAACGTAGCCTGCGCGGCTCGACGCTAGGCACGCTGGGCTTCGGCGGCTCAGGCCGCGCCTTCGCCCGGAAGGCCTTGGCGCTCGAGCCGGCCCGCGTCCTCGTGTGGAGCCCTCGTATCGACCGAACTCGGGTCGAGGCGGCCCTGGGAACGGCGGCGACCGCCTTCGGCGTCGAGGCGAGGGCGGCGACGCTCGAGGAGCTATTGGCCGCGTCCGACGCCGTTTCCATTCACCTTAAGCTCTGCGATCAAACGCGCGGCTTCATGGACGCCGCCCGCCTGGGCCTGATGAAGCGCGGCGCCTTCCTTATAAACTGCGCCCGCGGGGCCTTGGTAGACGAGGCCGCCCTGGCGGCGGCCTTGAGCGATGGACGCCTGGGCGGCGCGGGCCTGGACGTCTTCGCCGTCGAACCCCCGGCGGGCGGCCCGCTCCTTTCGCGAACCGACGTCGTGCTCAGCGACCACTCGGCCTATCGATCCGACCGTTCTCTGTCGGAGCTTAAGCGCCGCTGCGCCATGAACGCCGCCGAGGCCCTGGGCTTAGGCGAGGGGGACGCATGAGCGGCGGGCATATCCGCGACGGCCTCGGCCGCCTCCGCGGGATCGGCGCCGGCCTCGCGGCCGCCTGCCTGCTCGCCGTCGCGGCGGCGTCGCTATCGGGTTGCGGCTCGCGCTCGGAAGGACGGCGCCCCGCCAAGGCGACCATGGTCATAGCGGGGAGCTTCGGCGACGCCGGCTTCTTCGACGGAGCCAAGGCCGGCTTCGACCGGGCCACCCGGGATTTCGGCCTCGAGCCGGCCTACATCGCCTGCGAGGACCAGTTCCCCCGCTTCGCCGAGGCCTTGCTCGAAGCCGCCTCGAATTCGGACGTGGTGGTCGCGCTCGGCTATCAGTTCGCCGACCTCCTTCCGAACCTGGCGCGTAGCCGCCCCGAGGTCTATTTCATCTACGTAGACGGCGAGGCGCAGGGCGTGCCGAACCTCGTCTGCGTCGATTTCTTCGAGGAGCAGGGCTCGCACTTGGCGGGACTATTGGCCGCCCTCGTTAGCGCGTCAGGGCTGCCTAAGAGCCTGCCGGGCGCGCGCGTCGGCTTCCTCGGCGGCATGGACATCGCCCTCATACGCGAGTTCCAGCTCGGCTTCGAACGCGGGGTGCGCGCCGCCGCGCCGGGCGCGGAGCTACGCGTCGCCTACGTCGGCGCCTTCGACGATCCGGCTAAGGCCGAGCTCCTGGCCGATGGCCTCTTCGACGACGGCGTCGACGTAATCTACGCCGCGGCCGGCCGTAGCGGCCTGGGCGCTATCGAGGCGGCGAAACGGCGCGGCCGATACGTCATCGGCGTCGACGTCGATCAGCGCCCCCTGGCCCCCGAGACGATCCTAGCCAGCATGGTCAAGGACGCCGGCCAGGCGATCTACCGCCTGCTCGGCGAATATGCCGCCGGAAACGCCTCGAGCGGCATACGGCGCTACGGGCTCGCGGACAAGGCCGTGGGCCTGGACTGGGGCGGGGAGCCCTACCTGGTCCCCGCCGAGCTGCGCGAGCGGGTCGAGCTCGAGGCGCAACGGCTCATCGCGCTCGAGCTGCCCGTCATGCGGCCATGACGGCGGCCGAGGAGCCCGCCGGCGCGCCACCGGCGAATAGGGGCCGGAAGGGAACGCGAGCCCTTAGGGTCTACTTCGCGCTCGCCTTCGTCGGCATACTCGCGCCTATAACCGGGCTCAGCTACGCGGTGACGGACAGGCTCGTGCGAGCCGTCCGTGAGAATACCGTCGGCGCGGCCCGCGAATCGCTCATCGAACGCAAGGCCGTGCTCCTAGGGACCATACAGGCGGCCAAGCGCAGCGCCTACGAGGCGGCCCATAATCCTGACGCC
>CALKWG010000340.1 GCA_938004315.1 uncultured Spirochaetaceae bacterium | reverse complement strand
AGCGCCAGCTGGGCCCCATCTGGGAATCCGTCGCCGAGGCGGCCGGCTGGGAGACCGAGCTATCGCGCGTCGCCGGCGAGCAGGGCGAGTTGTTTTAAGCCGCGTCGCTCGGATGCCGCAAGCGGCGCGCTCTCCTGGCGCGTACCGTGCTTATACGGTATCTTAAGTAGGAGTCTATATGGGAGACGCGGCCGTGAACTACGACGGGTATTTCAGGTATAAGGACTACCGGCGCTGGCCGGACGACGAGCGCTGGGAGCTCGTCGACGGGCAAGCCATGGCGATGGGCGCGCCGAGCGCGACGCATCAACGTATGCTCGCGTGGCTGTATAGGCGATTCTATGACTACTTCGAAGCTAAGCCATGCGAGGTTTTCTTCGCGCCGTTCGACGTGCTCCTACCCGACGGCGACGAGGACGACGATGAGGTGAGCACCGTGGTGCAGCCCGACCTTATGGTCTTCTGCGAGCCCGGCGTCATGGGCGACAAGTACGCCCGAGGCGCCCCTTCGTTGGTCATAGAGATCATCTCCCCTTCGTCGTCGAAATGGGATCAGAACGAAAAATTCCGCCGTTACGAGCGGGCCGGCGTCCGCGAGTATTGGATCGTTGATCCGCTGGCTAAGTGGCTCTGCGTCTATACGCTGGGCGATAACGGGGCCTACGGCAAGGGCCGGCTCTACGAGAAGGGCGATAAGGACGCCCTCGCGCGCTCGTCGCTCTTTCCCGGGCTCGAGCTGAACGCCGCCGAGCTCTTAGGCTGGGACGCGCCGGCCTAAAAGGCATACGGGGCGGCCTTCAAGAGAGGCCGCCCACCCGCCTTATTTCTCGCTCCAGGTGCCCGAGCGAATCTCGCCTTTAATGCTGGGGATTTCGATTACCATGCCCGGGAGTATCAGGTCGGGGTTATTCGGCTGCGGCAGCTTGTGGCGGTTGGCCTCGTAGAGGACCTTCCACTTCCAGGGATCGCCGTAGACGAAGGGATACTCGGCGATGCGCCAGAAGCTGTCCCGGCGCGACGGTATGAGCCGCACGACGTAGTAGGCAGGCAGCGTGGCGGCGGCCGCCGGAGCGGGGGCGGCGGCCCTGACGGGGACGAAGTCCTTGAGGAGATCCAAGGTCTTCCTGCTGGCCTCCGTGGACTCGGTGTAGCGCTTGGCTTCGTACTCGGCGACGGCCAGGGCGAAGGAGGCCTTGGCCTCTACCCAGACGGGGCCGAGCTGGCCCGCAGCGTCGTTCCGTTCGCCGAAGGCGACGCGCTCGGAGGCGCGATTCCGCCAGCTATTGGCTATCCACTGCAGGCGCTGGGTCTCCGCCTCCTCGCGGGCGATGGCCGAGAGGCGCTCGGATTCCGTCGACAGCTCCTCGGCCCGCGGGTAATCGCCCGCCTGGAAGGCGAGGTCGGCTTGCCGGCGCAGCTCCTGGGCGCGCTTATAGTTGGGATTGTCGAAGAGGGCGTGCTGGGCGAAGGCCAGGCTTCCCATGGCCAGGAGCAACGCGACGGCTATGAGCTTCTTGAATCGATTCACGGCGCGCCTCCCTCGGTCCCGATCTCCGTCTCTATGGCCTTAAGCCGCTCGTCCGTGGCCTGGAGCGAGGCGTCGGCGCGCCTCATGGCGGCCTGGGCGGCGTCGCGGCGCTCGGCGGTCAGCTTGGCGGCGTTCAGGTAGCCGTCTTCGGAGCGCTTGTAGGCGGCGGCGGCCTCGGCGTAGCGGCCGGCGGACAGCTCGGCGTCCGCCTGGGCGTACGCGGCTTGGGCGGCGGCGTACTCGTCCTTGGCGGCGACCGAGGCGCGTTCGGCGTCCGCCTTGGCGCGCGCCTCGTCCGCGGCTCGCCTGGCGGCCTCGGCCTCCGGCCTGCCGACCGAGGCGACGGCCGGCGCGGCAGCCGCCGGCGGGGCGGGCTCGTCCTGCGGCTTGGGGGTTCCCGCGCAGGAGCCGATTATGAGAACGACGAGGGCGAAGGCCCCGAGTCGCCATAGGCGTTTCATTTTTTCCTCCTTACCGTCGATTCGTGATGAGTCGAATTTTATATCAATACTACGAGCGGTCAAGAAGGTTACGCCGATGGCGACGCCGTAGGCGATGCCGTAGGCGACGCGCCAGGGATCGAAGCGGAAATCCCCGGCGCGCGCGCCGGGATTGCAGCGGAGAGCCCGGCCGCGCGGGCGCGCCTTAAAGGGCGTGCCGCGCGGAGGCGCCCAAACTTTGCTAAAAAAAGGGGCGACCCGCGATGGGCCGCCCCGGCGTTTCGGCTCTTGCTAGGCTTTAGGCCTTGCCGGCGATGCGGGTGTTCACGACCTCGAGGAGCTCGGGCAGGTCCATGCCGAGCTTGGTCAGGTGCTCGGGCGTGGGGCAGCCGTCGGGCGTCCAGCCGCGGCGCTTGAACACCGCGTCGATGAGGGAGTCGTACTGCTTGAGGCGGTACTCGCGGGTGATCTTCACCTTCTCGGCCAGGCTCTTGCCGGCCGGGTCGATGCCGATCTTCTCCTTCATCTGCTTGTCGTAGCGCTCCTCGCGCGCCTGGTACTCGTCCTCCAGCACCGGGCCCATGGCGCGGTAGGGCGGGTAGTCGTCCTTCCTATGGCCATAGCCCTGGCGCACGTTGAAGGCGCGCTGGAAGTTGTAGACGCGCTCGGACTGGGTGATGAGGCCCTCCCAGTCGAGCTTCTCGCCGGTGATGGCGGTGTAGAGCTCGTAGTAGTTCTGCACGTGCTCGGGCACCTTGTTGGGCTCGGCGTGCTTGGCGTTGTCCGCCGGCTCCACGTCGTTCCAGGGCAGCTTACAGAGGCCCTGCAGGCCGAACCAGGTGCGGAACATGGGGAAGTAGTGGAGCGCCTCCGCCTTGTTCTCGAAGCTGGGGATGCGGTTGTTCACCATGTCCATGAAGATGAGCCAGGCTTCGTCGTGCTGGGGGCCCTTGTTGGTCAGGTAGTAGCCGCCCTGCTGGGCGAGCGATTCCTTGGAGATGTACTCGGACTGCTCCAGGCCCTTGCCGTGCAGGGCGATGTCCTTGAGGAACTGGGGATCGGCGCCGTATTCCTTGGCGAAGTACTCGGCCAGGAACTTGACGCCCTTGCCCGCCAGGACGCCGAAGCGCTTGCCGTCGGCCATGTCGTGCAGGATCTGGGCGGCGCCCTGCCAGTTGCCCCAGGACAGGTCGATGCCGTCGGTGCGATCCTTGTTGAGGATGCCGTGCTCCCAGCATTCCATGAGGAAGCCGGTCATGGTACCGAAGCTGATAGTGTCGATGCCGTAGGTGTCGCAGTAGAAGTTGAGCTCCAGGATGCCGTGCGGGTCGTAGACGTAGAGGTTGGAGCCGACGCCAGCGGCGGTTTCGTACTCGGGGCCGTCGACGCAGACCTTTTGGCCCTTGTAGGGGCCGGTCTTAAGCTCGAAGTGGTCTACGGCGTGGGCGCAGGCCATGGTGCAGCCGTACCAGCAGCCGTCGGGCAGGTTCTGGCTGAAGAGTTTCTCCCAGACCCAGCTGGCGATCTCCGGGCCCTTGGGGTCCTGGCCGTACTTGTGGTTCTTGGTGGGCAGGAGGTCGTAGTCGTTCATGACCTCCATGAGGTGGGCGGTGCCTTGCTTGCGCATCTTGCACTGCTTGTCGTCGTTGACGACGATCTCGCGGTGGAGTTTTAAGCCGATGCGCTGAACGGCGGCGGGGTCGGCGGCGTCGTTCAGGTTCTGGTGCACGCCGGCGAAGCGGCAGACCACGGCGCGGATCTTCTTGTCGCGTAGGACGTGGCCGATGCCGCCGCGGCCGGCCTGCTTGACGCGGACGCCCTGGCGGCGCTTGTCGTAGAGGCTGAAGTTGAGGA
>CALKWG010000339.1 GCA_938004315.1 uncultured Spirochaetaceae bacterium | reverse complement strand
CAGTATTTCGTCAAAGAAGATAAGGAATAGGCGGTGTTCGTATCGGTCGTATGCGACCTCGGAAGCGATGATTCCCGGTCGGCCGTCTATGCGCTCCTGCCGCAATACGGTTTCGACAAGGTGCAGCGCGCCTGCTTCGAAAGCCTGCGCCTGGGCGAGAAGCAGCTGGCGGCCCTGAAGCGCGACCTGGATAAGGTCACCGACTATTACGACACGATACGAATCTACCAATATCCCGTAGAGGGCAAGCTCGCGGTTTCGACGCTCAAGCAAAACCGCTGGAAGCGCATGCTCGTCGCGCCGCCCAAGGATGCGGAGCCTAAAACCAAAGCCTAATGTCGCTCTGAATGCAAGGAGATTTTCATGATCGAGGAACTAAGCGCTCCCGTGGCGGAGCTTAAGCGAGAAATCTACGACCTCTGGGGGCGTCTTTGACCCCGCGAAGATGCGGAAGGTCATAGAGGAAAAAGAAGAGCAAAGCGCCCAACCGGGCTTCTGGAGCGACCAGAAGAAGAGCGAGCGCGTAATGGGCGAGCTCAAGGTCCTGCGCGGCCGCCTGGATACATGGACCGAACTCAAGCGCGACATAGACGGCCTGGAAGAAGTCCTGGCCATGGCCTTGGACGAAGGCGACGGCTCCCTAGAGCCCGAGCTCAAGGCGAGCCTCGAGAGCGTAAGCTCCCGCTTCGAAGCGGCCGTGAGCTACGAGCTTATGAACGGCGAAGCCGACCGGGCCGGGGCCTTCTTGACCATACACGCGGGCTCCGGCGGCACCGAGGCCTGCGACTGGGCCGGCATGCTATTCCGCATGTATACGCGCTGGTGCGAACGCCGCGGCTTCAAGTACGAAGTCGTCGACATCCTCGAGGCCGAAGGCGGCTTGAAGAGCGTCACGATCGAGATAGACGGCGCCTACGCCTACGGCCTCCTCCGCAGCGAGACGGGGGTGCATCGCCTGGTGCGCATCAGCCCCTTCGACGCCAACGCCCGCCGGCATACCAGTTTCGCCAGCGTCCTCGCGCTGCCGGTCATCGACGACAGCATCGAGGTCGTGGTCAAGCCCGACGAGATACGCATCGATACCTACCGCGCCGGCGGCGCCGGCGGCCAGAAGGTCAACAAGACCGACAGCGCCGTGCGCATTACCCATCTGCCGACCGGCATCGTGGTGACCTGCCAGAACGAGCGCAGCCAGCACAAGAACAAGGACCTGGCCATGTCGGTCCTAAAGAGCCGGCTGTACGAGCGATACCGCGCCGAGAAGGACGCCGAGAACGCCAAGTTCCATGGCGACAAGAAGGAGATATCCTGGGGCTCCCAGATACGCTCCTACGTCTTCCAACCCTATACCATGGTGAAAGACCATCGTACTAAATTCAACGTAGGTAATATCCAGGGCGTCATGGACGGCGACCTCGACCCCTTCATCGATTCGTACCTTCGCTTCCTGTGGAAGGGCGGAAACGCCGCGCCGGACGCCGAGGATGACGAGTTCTGATCGGTTCCCGCGCCGGCGCGGCCCGCTAGGGCTCGCGCTCGGGCTCGTAATCCTGACGGGCGCCGGGACGGCCGGCGCCCAGGCCGCCGAGCGACAGCCGGCCCCCCTCAAGCTGGCCTTCGCCCGACTTGAGCTCGGGGGAGGACGCGACGGCCTGGCCGAGCGCCTCTCGTGGAGCCTGCCTGACGGCCTTCGCGAGCGCCTAAGCTTCGTAGACCGCCGATTCCCCTTAGCTGAAGAGCTCGACGCGCTGGATACGGCCGCGGCCCTCGGCGAGCGGGGCAGGGCGGCTCGGGCGCTCGCCGACGCGCTCGCGGCCCGCGAGCGCGCGTCGCTCGGTAATCGAGATCCCTTCAAACGCGCGGCCGAGCTCCGCGACGCCGAGAGGAAGCTCCGAGAAGCCAGGCGGGCTATCTGGCCCTCGAGCGGCGCCGCGATCGAGGGGGCGCGCAGGCCGGCGACCGGTTCCGCGCCGCCGCGTCCGCTTTCATATTGGAAGGACGCCTCGCTCGGGATAGAAGCTAGGCTCGCGCCGATCGTAAGCGACCCGGCCGAATTCTGCCGCGCCTCGTCGGTCGACTACCTGGTGTACGGGAATATCGAGCGCCTCGACGGCTATTTCTCGATACATCTGCGACTCTACTCGGCGCCCGCCGGCCGGGATCTGTGGTCTGAAACCCACTACGGCGCGGACGACGAGTTCGAAAACGTCGTGGACGCCGTCGAGCGCCCCCTCGCTACGGCGCTCTTCGGGCGGGCCTATACGCGCCTTGAGCCGGTTCTCTATCCGCCTACGGCGCGGCTCCTCGACGAAGGCGGCCGCGCCTTGAGCCCGGGCGAGATCTTCTTCGAGCCGAGGGTCGTCGAGGCCGTAGCCGCCGCCCCCGGCTTTGAGAGTAAGCTCCTTCGCTTCAGGATCGAGCCCGGCAGGGACCTGGCGCTCCGAGCCGCTCTCGAGCCGCTACCTTCGCCGTCGTTCATCGTCGAAAGCGACCCGCCGGGGGCCTCGCTGTACTTAGACGGCGTGCTCTCGGGCTTGACGCCCCTGGAGCTTCCCGGTTTCGCCGAGCTTCGGACGCTGCGCCTGAGCTTGCCCGGCAGGGAGGATCTTCGCTCCGCAATCCAAGGGAGCCCTCCGGACGGGACGCTACGTTTCGGTTTCGCCCCGCCGACCGGCACGACGCAGAGCGAGCGCATAGCCGCGGCGAAGGACGAGTTCTACCAGGCCCTCGGGTGGTTCGTGCTGTCGCTCCCCGTATCGACCTTGTCCTACGGAAGCTTCAGAATGTACTATGACGCGAGCTTGGCGGCCCTCGACGCCGGCATCAACGATCCCGCCGCGATCGCCCGGCTTAATACGAGCTATACGATTAGCCAAGCCGTCTTCTGGACCTCGAGCGCCGTCAGCCTAGGCCTGGCGATCAACGCCGGGCTGAGGCTCGCCCGCTACCTGAGGGCGGCTCGTTAAGCTTTCTTGAAAGGACAGCATGGGTTTTAAGGATAAGCTGCGCGCCCTCTTCGGCCTCAAGGCCATGGGCGATGACGATTGGGATGAGCTAGCCGACCTCCTTGTCGAGGGCGATCTCGGGGCCGCCTTAGCCGAGCGTATGGTGGGCGAACTCAAGGCCCGCTGCGCCAAAGCCGGCGTCCGCGACGGACAGGCCGCCAGGCTGGAGCTCAAGGAGCTCGCCCGCGGCTACGTCCGGGCGGCGAAAGTCGATCCAGCCTCCGGCGGCCTTAACGTCCGCATGCTCCTGGGGGTGAACGGCGTCGGGAAGACCACGACGGCGGCCAAGCTGGCGCGCTACTGGACCGGCCGCGGCCTCGTCTCGGGCGCTATCCTGGCGGCCGGCGATACCTTCAGGGCGGCGGCGATAGACCAGCTACGCCATCACGGCGAGCGTCTAGGGCTCCGCGTGGTGGCCCAGGAGCAGGGCTCGGACCCCGGCGCCGTGCTGTTCGACGCCTTGGCCGCCGCGAAATCCGAGGGCGGCGAGCTCGTGATCGCCGATACGGCGGGGCGCATGCATAACAAGCAACACCTGGTACGCGAGCTTGAGAAGATGGATAAGATCGTCGCGGCGCGCGTCGAGCCGGGCCGCTATAAGAAGCTCCTCGTGGTCGACGCCACGACCGGGCAGAACGCCCTGCGCCAAGCCGAGGTTTTCTCGGAGGCCGTGAAGGTAGACGCGCTGATCCTCACTAAATACGACTCGAGCGCCAAGGGCGGCCTCGCCCTCGCCATAGCGAAGGCCCTGGGCATAGGCACCGCCTTCGTCTGCGACGGCGAGGGCTACGACGCGATCCGGCCTTTCGATCCGGAGGCCTACCTCGACGAGTTCATAGGCCTGAACACATGAGGACTCAATCGCTCGTCGCGGCGGGCCTGCTCCTGTTAGGCGTTATCGCATCGGCGGCCGTCGCCCAGGCGAACGGGGGCGGCCCGGCGGCCGTCGAAGCCAGGGCGTCCGCCTCGGAGCCGAGCTTCGATCGGCTCGTGTCCCCCGAGGGGCGGCTCCTCGCCTCGTCTCCCTCGGGTATGGGCGGAACGGCGAGCGGCGAGCTACGGAGCGGCGGCGGCCTCGTCGCCTGGGAGCGCTCGGGCCCGGAACTGCTCGTACGGGCCTACGACGCGGCCGGCCAGCTCGTCTCCTCTCGTAGCTACCGCGACGGAAAGCTCGTCGCCGAAGAGAGCCGCGAGCACGACGAGCGCGGCGCGACCGTCCGCTACCTCGAGCCGGCCGCCGAGCGCTTGACCGTGGAGCGCTACGAAAGCGGCCTCCTCGTATCACGCGAGGCCTTCGTTAAGGGCGTTGCGACCGGGCGCTCGGGCTTCGCCTACGACGGGGCAGGTCGCCTCGTCCGAGAGCTTCGGTCCCCGGCCGTCGGGCTCGACGTCGAACTATCCTACCGCTACGCCCAGGACGGCTTCCTGGAGCGCGACGAAGAGCGGCGAGGCGGCGTCCTCTTCATCGCGCGGAGCTACGCGCGCGACGGGAGCCGCGTCGAGGAGCGTTACGACGGCGGCAGGCTCGCCGTCATTACTCGCTTCGAAGGCGACCGGCGCGTCGCCGAAGAGTTCTATCAAGGCGGCGTCCTCGTTCGGGAGCGTCGGTTCTGATGCGCCGCGCCTCGTGGATAACGCTCGTCGCCTCGCGCTGGTTCAGGCCCGGCTCCCGCGCCGCGCCCTCGCTCCTGCCCTCGGCGGCCGGCATCGCCGTCGGCGTCGCCGCCCTGGTCGTCATCATCGGCGTGATGAACGGCTTTCAGTCGGGCTTCATCGAGGCGGTCCTCGAACTGGACAGCTACCACCTGCGCGTCGAGCCGGGTCAGATCGGAAGAGCGTCGTGTAGGGAGAGAGTGTAGATCTCGGTGGTCGGCGTATC
>CALKWG010000338.1 GCA_938004315.1 uncultured Spirochaetaceae bacterium | reverse complement strand
CCGTATGATGCGTCATGCAGAAACGCTCATCCCGTGATATTCCTATAGCGCTCATAGGCCTTCCGGGGGCCGGGAAGACCAGCGTCGGCCGCGCCTTGGCGGCGAGGCTCGGCCGCCCCTTCGTTGACCTTGACGAGGCCGCGAGCCGGGCGCTCGGGGCCGCCCCGTCCGAGGCCTTCGCCCGCCTGGGGGAGGAGGCCTTCAGGGACGCCGAGGAGGCGGCCTTGCATAAGGCTCTGGCCCCACGCGGCGGCGGGGCGGCGGCGGTCGTGGCGACCGGCGGCGGCGCCGTCCTCCGCGAGGCCAATAGGCGCGCCTTGGCCGAATCGGCTTTCGTCATCTGGCTCGAGCTCCCGCCCGAAGCGGCGGCCGCGCGGCTGGCGGCGAGTCCAGGCGGGCTCCGTTCTCGGCCCCTCCTGGCGGGGGACGGGCCGGCGCGCATGCGCGAGCTGTGGGAGGCCAGGCGGGCCCTATACGAGGCCGCGTCGGACGCGCGCGTCGACGCCTCGGTCGGTAGCCCCGAGGAGATCGCCGGGGCGGCGGAGGCGGCCTATGCGCCGCGTCGTTAAGCCCGGCTCGGTCGGCGGCTCGCTCGCCGCCCCTCCGTCTAAGAGCGCGGCGCAGAGGGCCGTGGCCTGCGCCGCCTTGGCGGACGGGGTCTCGGAGCTGGCCCTCGGCGAACGCGGCGACGACGCGCTCGCCGCCCTGCGCATCGCCGGGGCGCTGGGCGCCGAAGTCGTCGAAGGCGAAGGATATGTGAGGATTCGCGGCAACGGCGGCGATTGGGCTAGGGCGCTGGCCGCCGCGGGCCTATCGGGAGGCGCGGGAACCGAGCCCGGCGAGCCCGGCGAGCCCGGCGAGCCCGGCGAGCCCGGCGAGCCGAAGATCCGGGTCTCGGCCGGCGAGTCGGGGCTCTCGTTCAGGATGTTCTCGGCCATAGCCGCCTTGGCCCCCTATGCCATAGGGCTCGAGGCCGAGGGCAGCCTTAGGCGGCGCCCGATGGACATGGCGGAGGGCGCCCTGCGCGCCGCAGGTCTCCGGTGCAAAAGCGACGGGGGCTTCCCGCCCCTGGTCGTGAGGGGCCCCTTGCGCGGCGGGCGCTACCTCGTCGACGGCCGCGAGAGCTCGCAGTTCGTCACCGGGCTCCTCATCGCCCTGGCGGCGGCGGAGGGCGACTCCGAGATAGAGATAGAGGGCCTTGCCAGCGCAGGTTATGTCGATATAACGCTTGACGTGATGGCCCGCTTCGGCGCGATGGCCGGGCGGCTCGCCGGGGGCGGCCGGGCGCGCTACGCCGTGAAGGGCCGATCCGGCTATAGGCCGGCCCGCTACGAGGTCGAGGGCGACTGGAGCGGCGCGGCCTTCCTCCTGGTCGCCGGCGCGATCGCCGGCGACGGCGCCCGCGGCTCCGACGGGGCCGGTACCTCGGGGGTCGAGGTCCGGGGCTTGAGCCTTGGCTCGGCGCAGCCCGACCGCGCCGTCCTCGAGGCGCTAAGAACCGCCGGCGCCGAGCTTTCGACGGACGGCGGCCGCGTCGCCGTACGTCGGTCTCCCCTACGGGGCTTCGAATTCGACGCGCGCGGCTGCCCCGACCTCTTCCCGCCGCTCGTCGCCCTGGCCTCGGCCTGCGCGGGCGAGAGCCGGATACGCGGGGCCTCACGGCTCAGGGCCAAGGAGAGCGACCGCGCCGCGGCCCTCAGCGGGGAGTTCGGCGCGCTCGGCCTCTCCTTGGCCGTCGAGGGCGACGAGATCGTCGTGCGTCCGGCCGCGTCCGACGCGGTCCGCGGCGGGATCGCCAACGCGCGCGGCGACCATCGTATCGCCATGGCCGCGGCCGTCGCCGCCTTGGGCGCCTCGGGGCCCGTCGCCGTGGACGGCGCCGAGTGCGTCGCCAAGAGCTACCCCGGCTTCTGGCGCGACCTGGCGGCGCTCGGAGCCGACGTCGGCTGAGGCATCGCCGAGCCGGCCTAGACCCCGGGCGCCATGCCTATGTTTGAGCGCAGCCCGGCTAGGAATTTGCCCATCTCCTCGCGGTCGCGGTCCTTGATGATAT
>CALKWG010000337.1 GCA_938004315.1 uncultured Spirochaetaceae bacterium | reverse complement strand
GAATCCGACCCGATGGACGAGGCCGCCCTGTCCAAAGCCTCCGGCTTGTCCAAGGACGTCGTGGAGGAAGCTTTAGACTGGCTACGCGACGCGATGTCGGCCCCGGTGCACGGCCTCGAGCTCGTCAAGGTCGGCGGCGGCTGGATGCTCGCCCCGAAACAGGAGCTCTGGGCCGTGCTCAAGGACCGCTACGGCCGCAAGAACGAGCAGAAGCTGTCCAGAGCCGCGCTCGAGACCCTCTCCATCATCGCCTATTCCCAGCCCATCACCCGCGCCGAGGTCGAGGCCATACGCGGCGTGGCCGCCGACAACATGATACGCTTCCTCGTCGAGAAGGAATTCATCAAGGAAGTGGGCAAGAAGGACTCTCCCGGCCGGCCGACCCAATACGGCACCACCAAGGAATTCCTAAAATTCTTCCGCCTCGGCAGCATCGCGGAGCTGCCCAAGCTCGACGAGCTGGACCGCGAGCGCTTCGAGCTCGAAGGCGACGAATGAGCGAGGTGGAAACCGAAGGCGCGCCCGACGCGCAAGGCACCCGTATCCAGACCCTGATCGCGCGGGCAGGGCTAGCGTCGCGCCGCGCCGCGGAGGCCCTCATCCTGGCCGGCCGCGTCACGGTGAACGGCGCCGTCGTCTCGGAGCTGGGCGCCCGTGCCCTGCCCGACGACGAGCTGGCCGTGGACGGAAAGGCGATCAAGGCCGAGGAGAGGCTGCGCTACATCCTCCTCAACAAGCCGCCGGGCTACCTCTGCGCCTCGAGCGACGATCGGGGCCGCCCCTTGGCCTTGGAGCTCCTAAAGCCGGACATCCCCGAGCGCGTCTACAACGTCGGCCGCCTGGACCTGGCCTCGTCGGGCCTCGTACTCTTCACGAACGACGGCGAGTTCGCGGCCAAGGCCGGCCACCCGTCCTTCGGCATCATTAAGGAATATGAAGTCGAGACCGACGGGCGCGTGCACCCCGATTTCCCCGCGGCCTTCAAGAAGGGCCTGGTCGAGGGGGGCGAGACCCTGCGCGCCGAACGCGTCGAGCAATACGGCGCGCGCCGCCTGCGGATTTGGCTGGCCGAGGGCAAGAACCGCGAGATTCGGCGCGCGCTCGAGCTGTATCGGCTACGGGCCCGCGTCCTCAAGCGCGTGGCCATAGGGCCGGTGCGCATCGACGGCCTGGCCGAGGGGCGCTGGCGCCCGCTAACGCCGGCCGAGCTGGCCGCGCTCAACGACATCTTCTCAAGGAAGCGCTGATGATCATCGCCATGGACGGGCCGGCGGGAACCGGCAAGAGCACGATCGCCAAGCTGGTCGCCGAGCGCGCGGGCTTCACCTACATCAACTCCGGCAACCTCTATCGCGCCATTACCTTAGCCTCCATCCGAGCCGGCGTCGAGCTCGAGGACGAAGCCGCCGTAGCGGAGCTGGCGCGGGGCTTGGCCCTCGATTACCGCGGCTCCAAGCTGTATCTGGGGGACGAATTCGTCGAGCCGCTCCTTCGGAGCGACGAGGTCGAGGCGCGCGTAGCCAAGCTTTCGGCCATCGTGCCGGTGCGCCGCGTGGTGAACGCCATCTTAAGGCGCCTGGCGGCCGGCCGCGACGCGGTGGTGGAGGGGCGCGACATCACCACCGTGGTTTTCCCGGATGCCGAGCTCAAATTCTACGTCGACGCGAGCGTAGAAGCCCGCGCCAAGCGCCGCTATGAGCAGGGAACGAGCGGGCTCTCGTACGAGGCTTTGCTTAAATCCATACAGGAACGCGACGAAATA
This sequence comes from uncultured Spirochaetaceae bacterium, assembly GCA_938004315.1. Taxonomy (GTDB): domain Bacteria; phylum Spirochaetota; class Spirochaetia; order Treponematales; family UBA12059; genus DAIPLR01. Next base: position 24,346 of record CALKWG010000337.1, on the reverse strand, counting down.
GACCGGACTAAGGCGGAGGGCAGCCTTAAAAAGGCCGATGACGCCGTCTATTTAGATACCTCATACTTGACCATAGATCAAGTTTATGAGAAAGTGTACGGGAAAATTCAACAGCAAGGGAACCGTATGGGCAAGGAAGTGGAAATGGACGCAGTCGTACCCTCCGGAGACAGCTTCCAGACACAGTTACAGGAACAGTATCTTAAATCCATGGACCAACTGGAAGAGGGTGACCTGGTAGAGGGTCATGTGGTCCAGGTCGCCAGCGACTGCGTGTTCGTGGACGTCGGCGCCAAGAGCGAGGGCAAGATCCCGCTCACCGAATTCGCCGTAGCCCCGAAAGTGGGCGACGTCGTCACCGTAGTGCTCATGAAGAAGGAGACCCGGTCCGGCGAGACCTACGTCTCCAAGTCTAAGGCCGACGAAAAGGTTCATTGGCGCAACGTTCAGAACGCGCACAAGAACCATGAAACGGTCGAGGGCCTCATAGCCAAGGAGATCAAGGGCGGCTTCGAGGTGAACCTCGGCCACGGCCTGCGCGCCTTCCTGCCCGTATCCAAGGCCGACCTGCAGCGCGTCGAGAGCGGCGAGTACCTGCTCAACAAGAAGTCCAAGTTCTATATCGAGCGCCTGTACTCCGACAAGCGCGTTAACATCGTAGTCAACCGCCGCGAGTGGCTCGAGGAAGAGGTGAAGGCCCGCCGCGGGCAGTTCTTCTCCACCGTGCAGATCGGCGACGTCGTCAAGGGCGAGGTGAAGAGCTTCACCAGCTTCGGCGCCTTCATCGACCTCGGCGGCTTCGACGGCCTACTCCATATCAACGACATGAGCTGGGGCCACGTGACCAAGCCCAAGGACTTCGTCAAGAAGGGCCAGGAGATCGAGCTCAAGGTCATCAAGATCGACCCCGAAGAGGGCCGTATCAACCTCTCGCTCAAGCACTTCGGCCGCGACCCCTGGGAGACCTTCGAGGAGCGCTACCACCTCGACGCCGTCGTCAACGGCAAGGTCACCAAGCTCACCGACTACGGCGCCTTCATCGAGCTCGAGGAAGGCATCGAGGGCCTGGCCCATATCTCCGAATTCTCCTGGGTCAAGCGCGTCAAGCGCCCCGACGAGATGCTCAAGATAGGCGACTCCGTCGAGTGCATGATCCTAGGCTACGACCTGGACCAGCAGAAGGTCTCCTTAGGCCTCCGCCAGGTCCACGAGAACCCCTGGACCACCATCGACAGCCGCTACCCCGTGGGCACCCGCCTCACCCGCAAGGTCGTCAAGATCACCGCCGCCGGCGCCTTCGTGGAGCTGGAGGAGGGCATCGACGGCTTCCTGCCGGCCGAGGAGCTCTCCTGGACCAAGCGCGTGCGCAACGCCGGCTCCGAGGTTCAGGCGGGCGAGGATATCGAGGTCATGGTCATCGAGAACCAGCCCGAGGATCGCAATATCCGCCTCTCCGTCCGCCGCCTGTCCGACGATCCCTGGGTAGCCTTCGCGGCCACCTATAACGTCGGCTCGATCTTGGACGGTACCGTCTCCTCGATCACCGAGTTCGGCGTCTTCGTCAAGGTCCCCGGCGGCCTGGAGGGCTTGGTGAACAAGTCCAACCTGAGCGTCGACCGCGACGAGGATTTCGAGACCGCGGTCAAGAAGTACGAAGTCGGCGGCCCGATCCGCGTGGTGGTGACCGAGCTCTCCCCCGATAGGCAGAAGCTCTCCCTGTCCGTGCGCGACCTCGTGCGCCGCGAGCAGGACGCCGAGTTCTCCCGCTTCATGGAGACCTCGACCGCCTCCGACGGCTTTACGCTCGGCGACCTCCTCAAGGAAAAGAAAGACAGCTCTAAGAAGAGCTAAGACGACGTAATGTTCGCGCGTATTGATCCCGACAAGTTCTCCACGCTTATCGAGATCAATACGCTGATCAACTCCAACTACGGAGACGCCACGTCGCTGTTGACCCAGATCCTGGAGTCGGCGACGCGGCTCACCGAGGGCGAGGCCTCCTCCTTGGTCTTGAAGAACGAGGAGGACGGCAAGCTCTATTTCGAGATCGCCCTCGGCCCCAAGGGCCGCGACGTCAAGAAATTCAGCCTGAAACCCGGCGAAGGCATAGCCGGCTGGGTCGCCCAACACGGTCAGTCGCTGATCGTCAACGACGTCGAGACCGACAACCGCTTCTACCAGAGCATCTCCAAGTCCATAGGCTTCCCCACCTACAGCATCCTGGCCGTGCCCATGCTCGTACGCGACCGCTGCGTCGGCGTGCTCGAGATCATCAACAAGCGCGGCATGAAGTACTTCACGCAGGACGACCTGCAGTGGCTGGAGATCTTCGCCGTCCAGGCCGCCATAGCCATCGAGAACGCGCGATACCTCGAACGCGCGCGCGAGGAGATAGGGTACCTGCGCGACCAGATCGGCACCGACGGCGGCTATCACGTCATGGTCGCCGAGAGCCCGGACATACGCGAGAAGCTCGAGCTCATCGAGCGCGTCGCCAAGACCGATTCGTCGGTCCTGATCCTCGGCGAGAGCGGCGTGGGCAAGGAGCTCTTCGCCGAGCAGGTACACTTGAAGAGCCCCAGGCGCGGCAAGCCCTTCGTCCGCGTCAACTGCGCCGCGTTGCCGGAGGGACTCCTCGAGAGCGAGCTCTTCGGCCACGTCAAGGGCGCCTTTACCGACGCGGTGCAGAACCGGCGCGGCCGTTTCGAGCTGGCCGACGGCGGCACCATCTTCCTCGACGAGATAGGCGACCTGCCCTTGAAGTTGCAGGCCAAGCTCCTGCGCGTCCTGCAGCAGAAGACCTTCGAGCGGGTAGGGTCGAGCGATACCGTCAGCGTCGACGTGCGCATCGTCGCCGCGACCAACCGCGAGATAGACGCCCTGGTCAAGAAGGGCGAGTTCAGGAGCGATCTCTACTACCGGCTGAACGTCCTCCCGATCTACGTGCCGCCCTTGCGGCAGCGCAAGGAGGATATACCGGCCCTGGCCGAGTTCTTCCTGAAGAAATTCTGCCGCGAGACGAAAAAGCAGCTGTCCGGCTTCACCGACGGGGCGATCGAGCTCATGCTGTCCTACGCCTGGCCGGGCAACGTTCGCGAGCTCGAGAACGCCGTCGAGCGCGCGGTCGTGATAGCTAAGGAAGGCGCCATAGGCGCGCGCGACCTGCTCATCGGCTCGGGCTCGCCCGAGCGCGACGAGTATAGGGGCAAGAGCCTGAAGGAAGCCCTGACCATCTTTAAAAAACACTTCATCACCAGCGCGCTCGACGAGCACCGCTGGAACCAGACCGAGACGGCCCGGATGTTGGATATACAACGCACGTATCTATCCCGGCTCATCAAAGAACTCGGCATAGCAGCGCACAAGGAGTAGCAGCATATGAGCATCAAAGATCCGGTCAATCCGGCCAAGCCCGAGGAGAAGCCTAGCTTCTCCGAGCGCCTCAACGACTTCCTCCGCGCCAACCGCGTCGCCCTCTTCGCCGTCGCGGCGCTGATCGTCGCCGGCGTCGTAGGCCTGGGCGTCAGCTCCGCCATAAACCAGTCCAAGCTCAAGAGCTCGACCGAAGCCCTCGAGAAACTCGAATCGCGCTTCGAGGAATGGGCCCAGACCGAGGAGGCCGCCCGGGCGACCTTGAGCGCCGAGCTCTTAACCGAGGCCGACGCCCTCGTCGCGCGCTACGGCAAGCTTTACGCCGGCCTCCGCGCCGGCTTCATGAAGGCCCGCCTGCACTTCGCGGCTAACGACTACGCCGCCGCCGAGGCCGCGTACGCGGCGGTAGCCGCGGCCGGCCCCAAATCCCACCTGGCCCCGGTGGCGCTCGCCAACGCCGCGGCCATGGCGGAAGAGAAGGGCGACCTTGAGAAGGCTATCGCCTACCTCAAAGAGGCCGAGGCGAAGTACCCCAAGGCCCCGGGCGCCGCCAGGAATACCTTCAATATCGGGCGCCTCTACGAGGGGATGAAGGACTACAAGGCCGCCATGTCGGCCTACGCCGCCCTCGTCGCCGCCGGACAGGACAATGATTGGACAAATCTCGCGCGGAGCCGTATAATTCATCTGCGCGCGCTCGGACTGGCGCAGTAAGCCGCGCCGCGCCGACCCGGTTTCGGTGAGGCGTGCGGCCAAGGCCCGGCCCGTCGCGGCCGGGTTTTTTATTGCCTGCGGCGCGCCGCTAAAGGGCGCCGAGACGACGGAGGTAAGTTCATGCCTAGGAAACGAGCCAAGCTCTTCGAAACCAGATGGTTCGCCTTCGTCATCGCGCTCGCCATTTTCGGCGCCTTCGCGTTCCTTTATTTTCAAACGACCATCCTGACGCGCGCCGAGGGCGGCGTCCTGGACCAACATTTTAATATCAAGACGGGTAGGGAGGCGCGCGCCATCCAAGAGGGCGCCATCCTGGCCCAGCGCGACCTCAAGCTATCCGATCGCATCCTGATCATAGGCATCGACCAGAAATCGTTGGCCGAATACGGCAAGTGGCCTTTCCCACGCACGCGCCATGCCAACTTGATTAACGCGTTCAGCCGCATATCCGACCAGGATAACCGCGAGAGCTCGCTCTTCATCGACGTCTTCTTCATCGACCCCGACCCGACGCCGACGAACGACGCTATACTCGTAGACTCGATGAGGCACTCCGGCACGGTATTCTTGGAGACGGTCTTGAGCGCCTTCGGGGAGGTCGCCGAGCGGGATCCGGTGTACCAGAGGCAGAAGGCCCTCTACGACACGCACGGGGTCATACGCAAGATCAGCGGGGATATACGCACGCTGCCGGCGTTCTACGGCGCCCAGCCGCCCATGGAGCCCTACGGCCGCGCCACCGCGGGCTACGGCCACGCCAACTTCATACCCGACGCCGACTCGGTCTTTAGGCGTCAGCCGCTCGTCATGCGCAAGAGCACGCTCTTAAAGACCCTACGCCTGGACGAGCTCACGCCCGGCTATTCGGTTAACGCCGACGCCTTCGAGCGCTTGGCCTGGCAGGACGACCGGGGCGATATCATCGACATCGAGACGCCGCTTACGGCCGCCGGCATTAAGCGCCTTACCGAACGCATGGAGAAGGACGCGCCCATGCGCATCGTCGACGTCGATATGGACGGCGTACCCGACGACCGCTATTACGTCATCCGCCATTACCGCGACGAGTTCGTACCGGCCATCACGCTTTCGCTCGCCCTGCATTACTTCAATCGTAGCCTCGAAGAGGTCGAGGTCGTCGTCGGTTCGCATATCCGCATCCCCGATCCGATGGTTCGGGACGAGGATACCGGCGAGCTCAAGCCCTACGTCTTACAGCTGACGCCCGACGAGTTCGACGCCTCGGGCCAGCTCGTGAAGGAGGGTAGGCGCCGGGCGATGACCGAGATACGCATACCTATCAACGATCGCGGGCAGATGCTCGTCAACTTCATGGGCAGGCGCTCGGCCGAATCGCCGGAGATGGGGCCGCAGACCTTCCCCGTCCGCTCGTACGCGGCCTATGCCAACCGAGATCCCGGCCCCGATCCCGACTCTTGGCGCCGGACCCTCGCGGTCCGCGACAAGATCCTCATGGTCGGCGCCTTCGCCACCGGCATGGCCGAGGACGAGAAGCTGACCCCGGTCGGCCTCATGTACGGCATCGAGATGCATGCCAACGCGCTCAATACCATCCTCATGGATAACTTCATCATCGAGGCGCCGCATTGGCTAAACCTGCTTACGATCGGCGTAGCAGCCCTGATCGTAGCGTTCATAAGCTCGCGCCTGGCGGCTATCGGCGCGCTCGGCCTTATGGCCGTTATGATCGTCGCCTATTTCTTCGGCGTAAACTTGTACTTCGATTCCCAGGCCTATCTTTTGAACTTCGCCTCGCCGGTGTTAGCGGCCCTCGTCACCTTCCTATCCGTGGTCGTGTACCGCGCCTTCACCGAAGAACGCGATAAGAAGGCCATACGCGAGACCTTTGGTAAATACCTAAGCCCCAAGGTGGTTGAGCAGTTGGCTAGCGACCCGCCGGAACTCGGCGGCACCGACAAAGAGCTCACGGTCTTCTTCTCCGACATACGAGGCTTTACGACCTTGTCCGAGAACATGACGCCGCAGGAGCTAGTCAACCACCTGAACGAGTACCTGACGGCCATGACCGACCTGGCCATCGAGTACGGCGGTACCCTGGACAAGTATATGGGCGACGCCATCATGTGTTTCTGGGGAGCTCCCATGCCGCAGCAGGATCATGCCGTCTTGGCGTGCAAATGCGCCTTAAGGCAGATGCAGGTGTTGCGCGGCCTTAACGAGAAATGGCCGGCCGCCAAGCACATCGACATAGGCATAGGCCTTAACTCCGGCATCATGACCGTGGGCAACATGGGTTCGACCCTACGCATGAACTACACCATCATGGGCGACAACGTGAATCTCGGCTCTCGGCTCGAGGCCATCAATAAAGAATACGGCACGAGCGTCATTATCAGCGAGAACACCTACGCTTTGGTGAAAGATAAGTTCATCGCCCGCGAGCTCGATAACATCCGCGTCAAAGGCAAGAACAAGCCGGTAATCATCTACGAACTCGTGGACTGCCTCGAGAGCCTAGACCCGCCTAAGCTGGGGGTCGGGAAGGGCAAGTGAGCCTTCAGGCGAAAGCCAGGGCTCTCGCCGCGGCGCTAGCCCTGGCCGCGATCGTCCTTGGCTCTTGCGGGATCGACTTCATATCGACGCTTAATCCCCCGCGAAGCATCGTAGGCCTTACCGGCTTTAGGGCAAATGACGATCCGGGCGACGGATATCTAGGCGTAGCCGCGGCGTATAGGATCTACGACGCGCTCGACCAAGCCTCCGCGGACGTAGCTCGGCTCCGCCAGCGCCAAGACGCGTCAGGCGCCATACCCGGTGACGCTATTCAGTCATTTTTGCTTTCGCCGAGCGGATTGCGCTATAAACCGCTCATCATTAAAAATGCCCCGGCGAACCCCACGTTCCGGGCGAGCATCGCGGCGCTTCACGATGTTACACTCGTATGGAGGACGGTCGAGCGCCAAGTAGTGGCTCAAATCAATTCAGTCGATTACGTTTTAGAGAGATCTTCAAAGAGTTTCTCAACGCAACCGATCGACGGAGACGAGGACTATGCGAAAACGAGTGAGTCGAACAATGAGTTTTTCTTGCAGGTGATCGTCTATTCATTCGGCGCCGATCTCGTCAATGCATCGCTACGCGATCTCTTTAGCGTCGGGGTAGAGCTTGATACGCTAGGTATTCAATACGAGTGATAAAGCCCGCCGGCAAGGACGAACTCGCACCCCATACTTCTCATAATGTATATTCTGTCTACTTCTATATATTCTAACCCTTGACTGGCGCGGGCCGGAGGGCGCGCTCTTGCATTACATAATGAGCTTAACCTAAGCCGTAATACGTCCAATAATCAGTCGGGCCGGCGGGGGTTTTTGCGTACTGAGCAAGGCGAACGACTTTGACCTGCCCCTCCCGTAGATCGAGTCTGAGCGCCTTGAGGATGACCGCGTGGAGGCCGAACTCTCGCGAGCCGCCGGCTTTTAACTTTAATAACAGGGCGCCGCTTATCGGATCGACGCTCGCTTCGGAACCGGACAAAGCCTCGGCTTCAGAGATAAAAGCGTTCAAGGCGGCGAGCTGCGGCTCTGGCGCCGCCCCGGCATCGGTGGGTAGGTTCAAGCCATAGATCGCGCCCCAATAGGCGGCCGATAGGCTCGGCACCTTCCTGCCCTCGTAACCCTGTACCAGTCGGCAGCGCTCGATGCGGATGCCGGAAGGCAAGAAGCGCGCCACCCTCGCGAGCTCGTCCGCCCCGAGTTCGCGTACGGAGCCGAGCTTCATCAGCGCCATGCCGAATTCGCTTTTCGACTCTATGCCGAGGCTTAAAGGCTCGGAAAGCTCAAGCCTCGGGGAGGGATTGAAGCCATGCGAGTATTCGAGAGCAATGCCCGCCCGCTCGAAGGCCGAGGCGATGATAGACCAGACCGTATGATGAGGATAAAAGGCGGCGATGCCATCTTTACGATACTCGAAGAGATGGCGGGAGCGCTCGGCCATGATCAACGCCTGATCAGGCGAATCGCCCGGTCGTCGCGTAGACGGGATCGGCGCCTCGCCGTTCGGCCGTTCGAGTCGAAGTCCTTCAAGCTTCTTAATGAGCTGTTCACGTGCGCTTACATCGGCGATATCCAAGTTATCGCTACAGGCGCCGCAACGAGCTGTACAAGAATCTATACATGCCGAGGTCTTCAAGGCGTCTAGGGAGCGCTTATACTCTTCAGCTAGATAACGCTTAGAAACGCGTATACTCACGGAATCCCAGGGTAGCGGGCCATCGAGCGACCTTGCTCCAGAAATATCATCTTCGGCGACGGCTAGCTCCTCGAGCGCCCGCACCCATGCGTCCTTATTAAACCTATCGTCCCAGGCGTCGAAACGCGCGCCGAGCTCGAAGGCCCGTATGATAAGCTCCCCTACCCGCTCGCCGCCTCGAGATATCGCTCCTTCTATCCACGACTGGAAAGGCCCGTGGTAGCTGATCTTAATGCCCTTGATCGGCCGGAGCGCGTCTTTGATCGCATAGATGCGTCGAGCCGCCTCCTCGGGAGTGATCTGCCTAGCCCATTGAAACGGCGTATGCGGCTTGGGCACGAAGGTTGAGATCGTTACGTTGATGGCGAGCTTCGTCGAGGTTGACAGCTCGCGAATAAAGGCGACGATCGCATCTTCTTCGCTGAGTTCAGCCTCAGGCAAGGGCAAACCTATCATGAAATAGAACTTGGCTACGCGGTAGCCTCGCCGCTCGGCCTCCGCGGCGATGCGGCGTATGGATTCCATCCTCACCGTCTTATTGATGGTCAACTGCCACTGCTCGAGCGGCGTCTCGACCGCGAAGGTAAGGCCCGATTTTCTAGTTCCCGAGACCTCCTCGACGAGCTCGAGCGGGAACGATTCCACCTTGAGCGACGGTAGCTGGAATGACACGCCCTGCGACGCCCAGCGCTCGTTCAAGAGCCGTAGGAGGTCGAAAATACCCGGATAATCACCGCTTGAAAGCGAGGAGAGGGTGATCTGACGTTGGCCGGCGTTGCGCACCTGGCTTTCGACATCTTGAAGGATGGCCTCCGGTTCGCGCAGGCGCTGGGGCCTATAAAAATAGCCGGCGTGGCAGAAGCGGCAGGCGTTAGGGCAGCCGCGCATGATCTCGACGACGCCGTGATCCTGAACCGGCTTGAGGACGGGAATGGGATAATCGTGGCCGTAGACGGCCTGCGAAAAGCCTTCGAAGACGGCGCGTATCGCTCGTTTGCCGGGCCGCCAGAAGGCCGGATGGCCGTCGAGCCTCGCGAGGAGCTCGCGCTTCCCTCCGCCGGCCTTCTTTAAGGCGACCAGTCCCTCGGCCAGAGCGAAAAATTCGCCCTCGGCCTCGCCTATCCACACACCGTCAAAGACGGCGGCGTACGGCGCGGGGTTGGTGATGGCGGGCCCGCCGGCGATGACGATCGGGTCGTCATCGCCGCGCTCGGCAGCCTTCAGGGCCAAGCCGGCGGCCCGTAGCACGGCCAGGACATTGGTCGCCGCCAACTCGTAGCCGATGGTGAAACCCAAGAGGTCGGCCTCGCGTATGGGCTTAAGGCTCTCCAGCCCGTACAGCCCCAGGCCGCGCTCCTTAAGGAGCGCGGCGAAGTCGTCGGCGGGCGCGAAGACGCGCACGCAGGAGAGGTCTTCTATGCGGTTAAGTCCGGCGTAGAGGATGCGCATGGCGTTGTTCGACATGCCGATCTCGTAGAGATCCGGGAAGCAGAGCGCCATGCGGAGCGCCGCGTCGGCCTTATGCGTCGCGCCGCTTTCGCCGCCCAGGTAGCGCGCTGGCTTGTCGACCGAAAATAATCCCGGCCCCAAGGCCGCTATGAGGCCCTCGGTTCCGATCATACTTCGTACCTGCGCGCGCCTATGCCGAGGCAGAGGCCTATGCCTATCGAGGCGGACCAGAGCGAGGAGCCGCCGTATGACAAGAAGAGCAGCGGGATGCCGGTGATGGGCATGATACCCATGGCCATGCCGGCGTTGATCATGAAATGAAAGAGGATCATAGATACGACGCCGGCTATGACGCCGCGCTGGAATTTCGACACGACGGTGCGCGACGACAGCAGCAGCCTGAGCGCCACGAGGAGATAGAGCGAAAAGATCGCGAGCCCCCCGATGAAGCCCAGCTCCTCCGAGATGATGCTGAAGATGAAGTCGGTGCTCTGCTGGGGCAGGTAACGATAATGGCTCTGCGTCCCCTGAAGGAAGCCCTTGCCGGCCAAGCCGCCCGATCCGACGGCCGTCACCGACTGGATGATGTTCCAGCCCGACCCGAGGGGGTCGACGCTCGGGTCGAGGAACACGACGAGGCGCATGATCTGATATTCTTTCAACACCTTGTGGCCGAGCACCGAGGCGCCCAGGCCGAGCGCGACCGCCAGGGCCGCGAACGCTATCCAATTGTAATAACGTCGCTTGAAGAGGCGTAGTCCCAGGGCCGCCAGCGCGAAGACGAGCGCGACGACCGCGATCACCATGAAGACGTACGGCTCCTCGTAGAGCATCCGCAGGAGTATCGGCGGCGTACCGCCTTCGAGCGCCTGCCAGAGCGGCATGACCGTCATCACCGCGGTGATCGCGCCGGTCAGGAGGAGGAATCCCAGGTATCGAGAACCGACGCCCATCACGAAGGCTACGCCGAGATAGATCGGCAGGTAGACGAGGGCCGTGCCGAAATCCGGTTGGATCAGGATGAGGCCCATGGGTAGGAGCGCTATAGAGAACGAGACGGCGAAGCGCTTCAAGGACCCGGCCTGGTGCATGGTGGATTCGAGATATCGGGCGAGGAAGAGCGTCGTCGCGATCTTCATAAATTCGGAAGGCTGTATGCCTATGTCCCCGAAGAGCCCGAGCCATGAGCGGGCGCCGTTGACGACCTTACCGAAGAGCCTCGTGTATACGAGCACCGCGATCATGGCCAGATAGAGGGGGAAGGTGTAATCGACCAGGCGCTTGGGCTCGATGAGCGCGACGGCCAGCATGAGCGCGACCGCGGTGACGGCCCAGACGATCTGCTTGGCGTACTCGTTGGTGACGAGTATGCCCTCGCTGTTGACGCCGGACGAATAGATGAATAGAACCCCTATGACCATGAGCACGGCGAGGCTCGCCACGACGAGCCAGTCTAGCGATTTAGCGACGGTGCGTATCTGCGCCATTATTCAACCCTGCCGACCGGGGGAACGCCGCGGCCGAGGAGGCCGACGGCGCGCGCCGCCTCCTCGTAGCTTTGCCCGCCGAAGTATCCTTGGAAGACGATATTGGTCGCGTACGGCGCCCACCACTCCCAGGGATTGTCGGCCTCTATCATGGCGACCACGACGATGACGTCGTCGACGTCGGCGTAATCGTAGGGGCCGTATCCGACGAACCATGAGTGCCAGCGGTCGGCCAGGCCGACCTCGGCGGTGCCGGTCTTGCCGGCCACCTGGACCAGCTTGGTGCTAACCGGGTACCGCGCCGTGCCCTCGGTCATGACGCCGCGCATATACTCCCTGGTCAAGGCGAAGCTCTCCTTGGAGATGCGCGAGGTCGTAAGGACTTCGGGCTCGACCTTAGAGAGGACCGCTCCGGAGACCGGGTCGCGAACTTCTTTGAGCACATGGGGCTTATAGATCACGCCGTCGTTGACGACCATGGCGACCATGTTCGCCACCTGCAACGGGCTGGTGAGGAGGAAGCCTTGGCCGATGGACAGGTTCAAGGTGTCGCCGCCGAGCCACTTCTCGTGGAACCTACGCTCCTTCCACTGGGGAGTCGGCACGAAGCCGGCCACCTCGCCCAGGAGGTCGATGCCGGTAGCGACGCCGAAGCCGAAATCCTTGGTATAGTTGACGATGTTCTCGATGCCGAAGTGGTCGCGGCCGACTTCCCAGTAATAGACGTCGCACGACTGGGCGAGCGCGCCGGCCAGGTTCAGCGAGCCGTGCCCCGGCGTGCGGATCCAGCACCTGAACACCCGGTCTCCGTAGTTGATCTCGCCGGCGCAGCGGACGACGGCGTCGAGCGGGAAGGAGCGTTCCTCGATGATGCCGGCGGTCATGACGATCTTGAAGGTCGAAGCCGGGGGATAGGCCGACTGGATGACCCTATTGATGAGCGGGTTACGCGGATCGTTCAAGAGCTTGGCGAACTCGTTATTACCGCCGCGCGCTATGATGGCGTTCGAATTAAAATGGGGATAGGAAGCCATGGCCAGGATCTCGCCGGTGGCTGGCTTTAAGACGACGATGGAGCCGATGCGCTCGCCGAGCGCCTTCTCCGCGAGGAGCTGCGTGTTGCGGTCTACGGTCAGGCTCAGGTTCCTGCCGCTGACCGGCGGGACGAGGTCGCGCGGGCCGGCCTCCACCCGGCGCCCCTTAGCGTCCACGGTCTTGAACTGCCGTCCGTCGGTGCCGCGCAGCAGCGAATCGTATACGCGCTCGACGCCGGCCTTGCCTATGATGTCGCCCGACTGGTAGCCGCGGTTATAGAACACCTTGAGCTCGTCGCGGGATATCTCGCCTACGTACCCGAGTATGTGCGAGAAGCTATTGCCCTCGAGGTAGTTCCTCACCGGGCGCACGTACCACGAGACGCCGGGGAACTCGTCGATGCGCTCGGCTATGGAGGTGATGACGCCCTGCCCCACCGACGAGACCACCTCGATCTCTTGGAACAGGCGGTAATGGGTCGGCGGTATGCGGCGCTGAATCTCCGATATCGGCACGTCGGCGGCGGCGGCGAGCTTCGCGAAGACGGTATCGCGCATGTCAGCCGGCAGCTCGGCCGGGGTGATGGCCAAGGCGAACGAATCTACGTTCAGGACCAAGGGCATGTTGTTGTTGCGGTCGTATATCTCGCCGCGCTGCGAGGGGATGCGCTGCACCTTGCGGCTTATGCTGACCGCGCGCGATTGGAACTCGCCGCCCCTTACGAGCTGCAGGTAGAACAGATAGGAGCTGAACCAGAGGAAGAGGAGGGAGGCCATGACGGCCATGGCGTAGAAGCGACCGGCGGGAGCCGGCTGCGCCGAGTCGTCGCCGTAGCTCATGCGGCGGGGCTCCGCGGGATAAGGAGGCGATTCAGCGGGCTCAAGATGAGGAATAGGACGGGCGCAGCCGCCGCGGTGTAGCCAGCTTCGATCCATAGCGAGGCGGCCGCGAAGTCGTAGCTGAGCACCTTGCCAGGCAGCAGCAGCGACAGCCCGCCGTAGATAAGGGCCTTATAGAGAGTAGCCGCGAAGCCGAATAGCACGGGCATGAGAAGGCGGTCGATGTAGAATTTCCCCGATAGCGAGCTGAAGGTCCAGGCGACGGCCGTCTTCACGAAGGAATTGAGCCCCATGGGGCCGGCGCTGATGCCGTCCTGCAAGAAGCCGGCTATGAAACCCAAAGCCTGCCCTTGCAGCGAACGGCCATGGAACGAGACGTACACGACGACGAGCAGGGCTAGGTCGGGGGTCACCGAGCGGACGGCGATCGCCGAGAGCCAGGTCGATTGCAGTATCAAGGCGCCGACGGTAAGCGCGAGGGACCAGACGAAGCTCTTGATCATGGCGCGCCGCCCCCCGTCGAATCGATGATGAAGACGAACTCGAGCCGGCTAAAATCCAAGACCGGATCAAGGTCTATCTCGAGCGAGTTGAGGTAGTCGAAGCTCCGTATCCTGCCGGCGCGCGCGATGGCTATGCCCGGCGGATAGAGCGACTGCATGCCGCTCGTAATGACGAGGTCGCCGTACTGGATCTCAGGCTGGGCGCGCTTCTTGACATAACGCATGACGAGCGGCAGGTCGTCGCCGCCGCCGCCGACCACGAGGCCCTCGTAGCGCGATCGCTCGAGGCGGGCGGCCACGAAGGTCGTCGCGTCGTAGATCGGCACGACCATGCAGCTCTCCCGGCTGACCTCGACCACGCGCCCGACGAGCCCCTCGACGCCGTCCTGGTACGCGACCACCGCCTGATTCTTACGCACGCCTTGAGCCGAGCCGCGGTTGACTACGAAGGTCGAATAGAGGTTCTCCGGGTCCTTGGCTATGATGCGGCCGGCTATAGACGCGTAGCTCGCGGCGGCCTGGAACTTCAAGAGCTCGCGCAGGCGCTCGTTCTCGCTACGGAGCTCGGTGAACTGCCGCTGCTGGTTCGCCATGAGCTCCACCTGCTTCACGAGGTCGGCGTGATCTTCCTGTAGGCGCCTTAGCTCGGCGATGCTGGCGACGGTCTGCGAAAAGAAGCCCGAGACGGCGCTGAAGCCCCGCTGCACGAACGACAGCGCGGCCAACCCGAGCTGCTGAGGCACGCCGACCAAGCTCCTCGTGGAGACGGTCAAGGTCACGAGCGAGGCTAGGAGCATGAGCCCCGACGAGACGTTCCGCGCGCGCCTAGAGCGCGCGTCCTCGCGAGCCATGGCCTTAGAGCTTCATAGTGGCGGCGGCGCCGAAGCTTATATCGACGCCCTGTATGGCCTCGAAATACTTCCCGGCGCCTATCGCCACGCATTCCAGGGGCCGCTCGGCCAGGATGACGGGCACGCCGGTCTCCTTGGCTATGAGCCGCGGCAGGCCCTTAAGCAGCGAGCCGCCGCCGGCCATCACGATGCCGCGCTCGACGATATCCGCGGCGAGCTCGGGCGGCGTCTGGCCGAGGGTCTTCTTGATCTCCTCGACGATCTGGTTGACCGGCTCCTGCAGGGCCTCGCGCACCTCGACCGAGTCGATCTCAAGGCGGCGCGGCAGGCCGGTGATGGCGTCGGTGCCTTTGATCTCTACCTTCTCTATGACCTTGTCGGGAGAGGCGTTTCCTATCTCGATCTTCAGGCGCTCGGCGGTCTGCTCTCCTATGATCAGGTTATGCGCGCCGCGGATATGCTTGATGATAGCCTCGTCGAATTCGTCGCCGCCTATGCGTATCGCGTTGGTTACGACTAGGTCCTTCAAGGATATGACCGATATCTCGGTAGTACCGCCGCCGATGTCGCATATCATGTGGCCGGCCGGCTCATGGATGGGCATGTCCGATCCGATGGCGGCGGCCAGGGACTCGGGCAGCACCTCCACCTCGCGGGCGCCGGCCTTATACGCCGCCTCGACGACCGCGCGGCGCTCCACCTCGGTAATGCAGGTCGGGATGCCGATGACCATGCGCGGTTTAATGAACCAGCGGCGCGGAATGACGCGCTGGATAAAATACTTGATCATCTTCTCGGTGGTATCCGGATCCGCTATGACGCCGTCGCGCAGCGGCCGGATGGCCACGATGTTCCCCGGCGTCTTCCAGAGCATGCGCTTGGCCTCCGAGCCGACCGCCAGGACCCGCTTGGTGCCGCGCTCAACCGCGACCACGGACGGCTCGTTGATGACGATACCCTTGCCGCGCACGTAGACCAAGGTATTGCAGGTGCCCAAATCTATACCGATGTCGAGCGACAGCGCGTTCATGAGTTTGTTAGCGGCCATGGAGGAGCTCCTTAGATGTTTCGGATACGAACGTAGGCGTACGCATGGCTACGATCGCTCGGCTAGTTTCTGGCGCGCGGCGCCGTGCATAGGATCGATCGAAACGGCGCGCCGCCATGAGGCGCGCGCCTTGATGGGATCGCCCGATTCCTGGAAGACGAGCCCTTCGTAATACCAGGCGTCGGCCGATTCGGGGTTGAATTCTTTAATCTCCGCATACAGGGTCAGCGCGCGCTCCGGCCGGCCCGAGGCGCGGTAGACGTCGGCGAGGATGAACGCGCCGCGCTCCTTGAGGTAGAGATCCTGGCTGCGCTCATAGGCCTCGCGCGCGAGCTCGGCGGCCCTGGCCAGGTCGCCCCGAGCGAACTCTAGGCGGGCGGCGGCGACGCGGATCTCCAAGGACTGGGGCGAGCGCTCCAAGGCGAGCGCGAAGTACGACGAAGCCTCGCCCAGACGCCCGAGCTCTTGGCTGGCGAGGGCCAGGTATTCCCATTGGTCGGCGTAGGCGCCTCCCGCTTCGACGGCAGCCTTAAGGGCGTCCACGCTCTCCTGGTAATAATCGGGGCCTTTCTTAAAATACGCCTTCCCAAGGACGTAGAGGACGTGCGTATCGAGCTCGAAGGGGCCGCCTAAGCGGCTCTGACGGAGCGAGAGTATGGCCTGATCGAGGAGGGCCGAGCCGCGCTCGGCATCCAAGGCGCCGATCGCCTTCTGATAGGAGGCGAAGCCGTAGAAAGCCGTCATGAACTGATCGAGCGGATGGTCGAGAAGCTTGGCCTCGGTAGCCTCGTAGACGGCCTCGATATCACGCGCCTCCCAAAGCGCCGCTATCTCGACGGGCCCGGGGCCTCGACGCTCGGCGCCCCTGCGCAAGGCCGCGCCGAGCGCGAAGCCGGCGGCTGAAAGGAGGCCGATCGTCGCGAGAGCGACGGCTATCCCGAGTACCCTGCGACGGAGGCGTCGCTTGAGGAACGGGTCGTCGGATTGCGCTGACGGACGGGATAGGCCTACCATAGCTCTTGCGTCCGTTGTAGCACGGGCGGGCCCGCGTCGTCAATGAAAGCGCCCCGGTGGGCCGGGGCGCCGTAGGCGTATAAAAAAAGGGCGGACCTATAAGCCGGGTTCTGTGCCGCGCCCCGAAAGGCTCGGCGGGCGCCATCCATCTCGGCCCGGGCTCGCGCCCGAGGCTCTCGCGGCCAACCCGCGGGCTCCGCGCGGATCGCGCATGCCCGCTGCTCGGCCTTGCTCGCGACGAGGCTTGCCGTGCCGCGCGCGTCGCCGCGCGCGCGGTGGGCTCTTACCCCACCCTTTCACCCTTACCTGGGGCCGAAGCCCCAAGGCGGTTTGCTTTCTGTTGCGCTATCTGTGGCGGCCACGTCGCCGAAGCCGCCCCCGGCCGTTAGCCGGCGTCGCATCCTATCGAGCCCGGACTTTCCTCCGCCCGCGGGCGCGAACGCCTACGCGGACGGCGGCGCCCCGGCCCGCCCTTATACTTCGATAATGATCGGCTTAGTCGTCCGAATCCTCGCGGCCGCCCTTGTCGCCGTCCATGTCGTCGTCGTAGCCCTCGTCCTCCGACTCGTCGCCGAAGTCGTCGAGGTCGGAGAGGCTGCCCGACTCGATGTCCACGAGCAGATCCTCCGCCTCGGCGCTCTCCTCATAGAGGAGCACGCGGGAGCAGTAGGGGCAGAAGTGGATCTTGTTGCTCTGCCTGACCTCGTTGACGAACTGGGCCGGCAGTATCATGGCGCAGCCGGAGCAGACGACGCCGCGCACGGGCACGATGCCGATGCCTTGCTTAGAGCGGATGATGCGCTCGAACTTAAAGAGCACCTCGGAGTCGATATCGGAGGTCACCGACTCCTCCTCGCCGCGGAGCTGGGCGACCCTGGCCTGCATGGACGATTCCTCGGTCCTGATGCGCTCCTTCTTCTGGAAAATCTCGGCTTCCTGGGACTCGATCAGGGTCTGGGCGCTCTTGAGCTCGGCCTCGGCCTCGCGGAAGGATTCCTCCTCGCGCCTGAGCTCCTTGCGCAGCTGGTCCTCGCGCAGGCCGGCCTCGGTGATCTCCTTATTGAGCGCCTCGAACTCGCGGGGGCTCGAGATGCTGTCCATCATCTGCTCGGATTTTTCCTTGTGGGCCACCGTCTCGGCGAGCTGTCCGCGGAGCTCGGCGACCTTGGCGCTGACGGCCTCGAAGCGGGCGCTCTTATCGACGAGGGTCTTGCGCGCCCTGACGAGCACCTCTTCCTGGGCGGCTATGGACTTGGGGAGCTCGCGGATCTCTTTCTCTATGGCTACGCGTTCCATGAGGAGTTCCTGGAAGGTCTTGAGCCGCTCGAAAAGGTTTTCCATCAACATATGCTATCACCTCGTGGGGTATATGGATGCGGGGCCGATGGACTATAGCACGGTCCGGCGACGCGTATCAACGCCCGTCGCCGGGCCGGCCCGCCCGGGCTAGTGGTCGACGTAGTCGCGGAGCTTCTGGCTACGCTTGAAATGCCTGAGCTTTTTAAGGGCCTTGGCTTCGATCTGCCGGATGCGCTCGCGCGTGACGTTGAAGTACAGGCCCACCTCTTCCAAGGTCAGCGAGTATCCGTCGTCCAGGCCGAAGCGCATGCGCAGGACCTCCTGCTCGCGCGGCGGCAAGGTGGACAGCACCGAGCGTATCTGCTCCTGCAGGAGCTTGTAGTCGGTCTGGACGGAGGGGTTCTCCACCTCCTTGTCCTCGATAAAGTCGCCGAGCAGGCTGTCCTCGTCCTCGCCGATGGGCGTCTCGAGGGAGATGGGTTCCCGGGCCACGTTCTTGACGCTCTTGACGCGCGAGACGGGCCAGCCGAGCTGCTGCGCCACCTCCTCGTCGGTAGGCTCGCGCCCGAGCTTCTGCATGAGCTGGCGCGACTCGCGCACGACCTTGTTGATCTGCTCGATCATGTGCACCGGCACGCGTATGGTCCTGGCCTGGTCGCTTATCGAACGGGTGATGGCCTGCCTAATCCACCAGGTGGCGTAGGTCGAGAATTTGTAACCCTTGCGGTATTCGAACTTCTCGACCGCCTTGATGAGGCCGATGTTGCCTTCCTGGACGAGGTCGAAGAAGTGGAGGCCTCGGTTAGTATACTTCTTGGCGATGGAGACGACGAGGCGGAGGTTGGCCTTGATCAGCCTATCCTTGGCGCGCTTCATCATGATGCGGCCGCGGTTGATCTCCTTGGCCATGGTGATGATGGCCTCGCAGTCCGATTCGAAGGCGTACTCGAGCTCCTCGAGCTTCTTCTCGGTCACCTGGATCTGGCGGATGCGCTCCTTGATCTCGTCCGCGCCGATGTTCAGGTCGGACTCGATCTGCTCGCGGCGGTCCTTGATGGTCAGGTTGCGCCCCAGGACGCGGAGCTCGCGCAGGTTGGAGACCTGCAGGGTACGCTCGAGGCGTTCCTGCTCGCGCCGGTACTTCTTGATGCGCTTGGCGGCGTTTATGAATTTCTCGGAGAAGGAGTTTATCTCCTCCGGATGCAGCTCGGCCTGGCTCAGGCGCTCCACCAGGGGGCCGCGAAGCTTGCTCAGGGTCTCGTCCTCGAGCACCTCGCCGCCGCGGCTGGCGATGCGCTTCTTGGCCTCCATATAGGTCTTCATGTCGGACTGCGTATCGCGGAGCACGTCGCGATAGAACTGGTTCAGCCGGCGGCGCTCCGCGATGCGCTCGGAATTCTCCTTGCGCTGCTGGGAGCCCGACTCGCGCTTGGCCTTCACGCTGATGCCGTAGAACTCGGGGATGAGCATGCCGCTGTCTTTGATGATCCCCTTGATGATGTTCTCGCCGTCCTCCATCTGCTTGGACAGCTCGACCTCCTGCTCGGCGGTCAGGAGGTGCTCCTTGCCGATCTCGCGGAGATACAGGCGTATGGGGTCGTCTACGGCGCTGTCCTTGTCGTTATAGACGAGACGCTTCTTCTCCTGGCTCGGCCCCGGGCCGCCTTCCTCCTGCTCCTCGGGGCGCTTGCCCTCGGCGCCGGAGTCGGAACCGAGGTCCTCCTCCTCTATCTCGACGTTGTTCGTCTCGAGGAGGGCGAGTACGCCGTCCATCTTATCGCTGTTGACGATATGCTCGGGTAGGAAGTCGGACAGCTCGTCGAAGCTTATGACCTTCTTGACCTTGGCGTATTCAAGCAGTTTCGCTACCGCGGGATCGAGTTCAAGATCTGGCATGCCGCTCTTCCTTTATCCTGGTTAGTTCGCCGTCTAGATACATTTTTTCATAGAGGAGCTCGTTCGGCGACAGTTCATCCCCGTCCCGCTCCTCATCGTAATCGCGTATCCTGGCCACGACGCGCCTCATCTCCTTCTGGAGCGCCCGTTCCTTGATCCTGTAGACCCCGTCGCTGATGAAGCGCGCCGGATCGGCCTCGTACGCGCCGGAGGCGGCGCGCTCGAGCACGAAGGCGCGCAATCCCGGGTCGGCGAGCCGCGCGGCCACGCTCGCCGCGACCAGGTCGTCGTTCCTATACCGCTCCTCCAGTACGATGTACGCGTCGCGCAGGCACTCCTCCTCGAAACTCGACGGGTCCAGCTCGGCGCGGGCCCGTTCGAACTGCTCGGGGTGGGCCGTCAAAGCCGCGATGAGCTCGGCGTCCGGGCTCGGCCTAAAGGCCGCCGCCGGCGCCGGCGCCTCGGCGGGCCTCGGCGTAGATCCCTTCGGCGCGCCGCGGAGATAGCGCTCGTAATCGCCCCTGACCGAGGCCGGATCGGCGCCGAAGCGCCGCGCCGCGGCCTCCAAAAAACCGTCGCGCCGCAGTGACGAGGAAAAGCCGGCGATGAAGGGGAAAAGATACGCGAAGGCGGCGGGAATCCCGCCATCCCCGTCCCGTCCGGCTATCGACGCCGCGTTCGCTAAAAGATAGTCATCGGCTGTTATAGTGGATTCGGCTTCTTTTTTCAATCGCTCGGGGCCATATTTCTGCATAAGCTCCGCCGCGTCCTTGCCCTCGGAGAGCGTCAGCACCCGCGCCTCGAGCCCCGCCCGCTCCGCCACGCCGATGGAACGCTCGGCGGCGGCCCTTCCCGCCTCGTCGGCGTCGAAGGCCAGGGCGACGATCGGCGCCTGCCTCTTTAGGAGCGCGGCCTGCTGCTCGGTGAAGGCGGTCCCCAGCGGCGCGACGGCGTACGGGGCGCCGGAGGCGTGGAAGGCGATGGCGTCCATGTAGCCTTCGCACACGACGGCGTAGCCGCGCTCCCTGATGCCCTTCGCCGCCTTGGCGAAGGCGAAGAGCTGCTCCTGCTTGCGGAAGAGCGCGGTCTCAGGCGAGTTAATGTACTTCGGGCCGTCGCCCTCGAGCAGGCGGCCTCCGAAGGCCACGACGCGGCCGCGGGCGTCCTCGATGGGGAAGACGAGCCGGCCGGCGAAGATGCAGAGCTCCGGATATTTCTGGGAGAATAGCCCGCTCTGGGCGAGGAAATCTGCGGAGTAAGCCTTTGCGCTCAGGAAGCGATGCAGCCAATACCGATCCGCCGGCACGAAGCCCAGCTTGAACTCCCGTATCGTCTGGTCGGATAGGCCGCGCGATCGGGCGTAGGCCAGCGCGGCAGCCCCGCGCGCATCGCCCGTTAGGAGATGATGGAAGCTACCGGCGAGCCTGTCATAGAGCTCGTAGAGGCTGGCTTTGCGCTTGGCGGCCTTGTCGGCCTCGGGGTCGTCGTCGCCCTCGTAGCGCAGCGCGATCCCGGCCTTCTCGGCCAGGCGCTCGAGGGCCTCGACGTAGCCGCAGCGCTCGATCTCCTTGATGAAGGTAACCGCGTCGCCGCCCTTCTTGCACCCGAAACAATAGAAGAAGCCCCGGTCCGGATTGACGTTGAACGAAGGCGTCCTTTCGTTATGGAAGGGGCAGAGCCCGACGAGCCTGGAGCCGCGGCGTTCGAGGCGGACGTACTCGCCTACGACGCTTACGATATCGCTCCTCGCGCTGATCTCCTGGACGAGGCTATCGGGAATACGCTTCATCTTAATTCCGGGGCTTCACGATAAGGCCGGCCGCCCTAATATGCTGGTCGAGGCTTTCGGAGAAATAGTGCTTACCCGAGGCCTCGTCGATGAGTCTAAAATACAGATAGCGGGACGGCTCGGGCTTAAAGACGGCCGCCAAGGCCACGGCGCCGGGATTGGCTATGGCCGCCGGCGGCAGGCCGGGGAAGCGATAGCTGTTAAAGGGGTCGTCGATCTGCAGGTCGCGATCGAAGAGTCGCGTAGGATGGGGTTTGCCCAGGCGCTCGGTGATGACGTAGACCACCGTAGCGCAGGACTGTAGGGCCATGCCGATGCGCAGGCGGTTCCAGAAGACGCCGGCCATGAGGGGCGCCTCCTCGGCCAAGCGATACTCGCGCTCGACCACGCTAGCTAGAACCACGTAGCGGTGGAGCTCGGCCGGCGAGAGGGCGGCCGATTCGGGCGCGATGGCGGCCAGTTTGCCCCTGAAGGTATCGACCATATGCGAAAGGAGGGCCTTCGCGCCGGCGCCTTCGGGCATAAAGTAGGTGTCGGGATAGAGATAGCCTAAGAGCGTGGGACCGTGGATCCCGAGCGAGGCTATGAACTCGCGGTCGACCGCGAGGGCCAGGACCTCTTCGGCGGAGGCGACGCCGGCCCTTTCGGCCGCCTCGGCCAAGGAGCGCAGGCCCGAGCCTTCGGGCACGGTCAGCCGAACGAGCCGTTGGCGCCCCGAAGCTAAGAGCTCGGCTACCGCGACGGCGTCCATGCTGGGCTTCAGCTCGTAGGTCCCGACCTTCATGGCGGTCTCCAGGCCCTTGGCCTTGAGGACGAGCCTAAAATACAGCGCCGAACGGATAAAGCCCTCGGATTCAAGACGGCGCGCTATGCCTTGGGCGCTCTCGCCCGGGCCGACGCGGAAGATAGCCTGCGCGGGAGCCGCGCCGGTCCCGGACGGCGCGACGGCGCTCCCGGCGGCCGATCCGCCTTCGGCCGCCGCGGAGCCTTCGAGGGCGGGGCCGGGCCCGCCCAGCCTGCCGGCGACGACGGCGGCTCCGGCGACCAAGCCAGCGCCGAGGACGAGGATCAGGAGCGCCAGGACGCTCAATATTCGTATGAACTTAGCTGCGGGCGCTGCCATGGTACCTCGCGTACTCTTCGTGGAGCGTTTCCATCTCTTCGATCGTGAATCGTCCGTAGAGCTCCTCGCGTATCGCCTCGAGGGCCTGGCGCTGGTCGCCGTCCAAGGCCGCCTCGCGGTCGAGGAGCAGGGCGTATATCCCTACGAGGCCGCCGCCCGAGAGGCTAACGGTGACGCTCGACGTCATATATTCATCAAACCTCAAGTTCCAAACCTTCCCTGGCTAAGATAACGCTCGCGCGCGGCCCTCGCATATGGCTTAAGTACCATTCGGCCGATTTGAGTATCGATTCTATCTTCTTGTCGCTGTAGTTCGGCTCATGGTGGAACAGGATGAGCCGCTTGATGCGCCAGCTCGCGGCGAAATCAGCCGCCAAGCTGAACGACGAATGCCCCCAGTATTGTTTCTCGATGGCCTCGCCCAGGGTATATTGGGCGTCGATGATCAGCGCGTCCGCGTCGGCGAAGTATCGCTCGTTCTCGGGGCTGCGGTCGAAATCCTTGGCGTCGAGTTCGGTATCGGTCGAATAGATGACCTTCTTACCGGCTTCCTCGACGGCGTAGCTGTAACAGCCTCCCGGATGGCTCATCGAGCGATAATGCACGCGGACCTCGCCGATCTTGACGCCCTCGCCCTTCAGGTGGACGAACTCCTTCTTAGCGCCCATTGCGTCCAAGCCGATGGGAAAGTACGGCTGGCGCATCTGGCCTTCCAGGATCGCCTGCAAATCCGGATTCGGGCTATAAAAGGTCATGTAGGAGTTAGGGTCGAAGGCGGGGCCGAAGAACGGCAAGCCCTGCAGGTGATCCCAGTGGAAATGCGACATGAACAGGTGCACCGCGCAGGGCTTCTTGCTCGCCAGGATCTCCTGGCCCAGGCTCCTGATGCCCGTGCCGGCGTCGAAGACGATGCGGCAGTTCTCGCCGGTGGCCAGCTCGACGCAGGCAGTATTCCCGCCGACCGTCGAGAACAAGTAATCGGGGAGCCGGGCCAGGAAGCGCTCGCGAGCCTCTTGTGTCGCGATATCGTCGGCGCCGATGCGCTGCGTGATGGACGAGATCTTGCTCTTCAATTGCGCGGGCGTGAGCGGCGTGGGGAGGGAGCCCCTAACGCCCCAGAAGCGTATTTTCATCTATGCTCTCCCAGTCATGCTCGTGGCCGAACTCGAGGGGCGGATTATCGACCCTGGCCATCAGGCGCCTGGCGATCTCGTCGCCCGAAATGACCGTCCCGCGGCCGACGCCCGGGCATTCGCGGGCCTCGGCCCGCCAATCGGCCTCGCTATCCAATACGCCCGGCCAGAAGGGATAGGTCCTGCATTGCGCTGGCCTGGCCTCGTAGGCTCGGCATCCGCCCTCTTCCCAGAGTATGCAATCGTAACCGGGCTTCTCCTTAAGGCTTACGCGCCAGGCGCTCCCGACGTCGACCGGCCGGCAATAGCGCCGTACGAAGTCTAACGCGCCGAGGCCGAAATAGCCAGCGAGCGAGAGGAGGTCTTCTTTCGAGAGGAATACGAATCCCGGATCGTGCCTACAGCACGCGGAGCAGCGCGCGCATTCGAACGGCAAACCGCGCGCCCAGAAAGCCTCGGCCATAGCGACTCCTTCGGTGCCGGGTTTATGGTAAAAAAAAGGCCGCCTCATGGGCGACCTTTTCACGTTTGGAGAGAGAAGGATTTGAACCTTCGAAGGCT